>SXHE01000644.1 GCA_005773755.1 Planctomycetia bacterium | reverse complement strand
GCTCGGCGTTTCGGTCACGGAGTGACCGGACCACAGAACCGCGACACCCGGTGATGATCGCGCTCCGCGAGACGATCCGCCGCTTCGACATCCCGCCGCGGCCGTTCCTCGACCTGCTCATCGCATTCGAGCAAGACCAGCGCGTGAAGCGGTACGACACCTTCGACCAGCTCGTCGGGTACTGCCGCAACTCTGCGAATCCGGTCGGTCGGCTCGTGCTGGCGCTGTTCGAGTGCATCGACGAGGACCGGGCCGCGCTCTCGGACGAGGTGTGTACCGGGCTGCAACTGGCGAACTTCTGGCAGGACGTGTCGCGCGACCTCGACATCGGCCGCGTGTACCTGCCGGCGGAAGACCGCGCTCGCTTTGGTTACACGGACGACGACCTGGCCGCGCGGCGCAGTACGCCGCAGTTCCGCGAGCTGATGCGCTTTCAGGTGGGCCGCGCGCGCGGCTACTTCGACCGCGGGGCGAAGCTGCTGCCGTTGTTGCCGAAGGCGGCGCGCATCGACGTAGACCTGTTCATTCGCGGCGGGCGCGAGATTCTGGACGCGATCGAGCGCGCCGGTTTCGACGTGTGGACCGCGCGCCCCGAAGTGAGCAAGTGGGCGAAAGGGAAACTGCTGCTGGGGGCGCTGGTGCGGAGCTGGACAGCATGACCGCGCTCGCCTGCGGCGTGTGGACAACTCAAGCCACTCGCGCTGTCACCTTCTCCCGCTCCAGTTGTTCCACCAGCTCGCGCGCCTCGCCCGGCGTTAAGCCTTCGCACAGAACCAGCGGCAGCGCGGCGAGCGCGGCGTCGGATTCGGTCGCGGTGCACCCGCGGATCACCTGCACCTGCGTCGCGAGCGCGCCCTTCGCGGGGGCGGGGAAGGCGTCGATCAGCACGCGGCTCGTTGCCGGCGGGTGCTGCTGGCGCAGCAGGCGCTCGAAGTCCGCGAGTTCGGCGACCACCGTGAGCTTGTCGCCGACCTTCAGCCGGTAGCCGCGCACGGTGCTCAGGTCTTGGCCCGTGAGCGCGAGCGGGAGCAGCGCGTAGTCGAGGACGAGGGCGCGGAGCGAGCGGGCGTTCAGGTAGTCGTCGGCGTCGTTCACCAGCAGGTCGACGACGACGAGGGTGCGGCCGGCGGCGGTGACGAGCGTTTGCACCCGGTCGCCGTACACCGCGGCGGCAAACGCCGGGGCCGCGAGCGCGGGCACCGACAGCGCGTTCTTGATGTCGGCCGCGTCGCGCACGGCCTCCGCGAACTGCGGGTCGATGAGCCGCACGATCACCCGCTGCTTGGGGTTCACCTCGCGCACCAGCAGCGCGATCTCGATGTTCGCCAGCTCGCTCGACGTGACCGCGATGACCACCTTCGCGGTTTCGGCCCGCGCTTGGCGCAGCACCTCGGGCACGGTCGAATCGCCGATGAAAATGGGCACGCCCTTCCGTCGCACGATCTCGACGAACGGCCCGTCCGTGGCCTTGTCGATGGCGACGACGCGCTCGCCCAGCGTCAACAGCTCTTCAACGACGCGGTAGCCGATATTGCCCAGCCCGCACACGACGACGTGCCCGCTGTCGGGCACCCGGCGCACCTCGAGCGCCCCGCCGAGCCGCGCGCGAATCAGGTAGTTGGTCAGGATCGCGGTGAACCCGGCGATGAGCGCGGCCCCGGCAAGTTTCAACACGCTGAGAAACACCTTCACCCACTCCGGCTTGTTCTCGCCGTGCAGCTCGCCCCCGGTGGCGACGATGCTCACGGTCTGGTACAACCCGTCGCCCCAGTCCGCGCCGATCCCGTATCGGAAGATGAGCGTGCTGGCGAGGATCGTGACGAACAGGATCGGGGTGATGATCTTCACCGACAGGTCGACTTCGAGGAGCGTGCGCCGCGCGGTGCGGAGCCAGCGCCGCACGGCCCCGGCCCACTGCACGCCGGGCAGCAGGTCGCCGCGGAGCTGTTCGAGCAGCTTGCGCAGCGCTTGCGGTGGGCCGCACACGACGAGCCGGTCGCCCGCCGCGAGGACCGCGTCGCCGCTCACGTTCAGAAGTAATCGCGGGTCGCCGGTCGCGGGCGCGTGCGCGAGGGGTACGAGGTCGTGTTCGCGCGCCAGGTCCGCGATCCGTTTTCCGACGAGTTCCGAGCCGTCGGCCACGACCAGTTCGGACACCTGCCGCGCGCCGTCGTCCAGCTTGAACGCGCCGAGCGCGTCGCCGGTCGCGGCTGTCAGCGCGATGACCGGGGCGATGAGCGCGGACACACTCAGGGCGACGGTGTTCTTGACCGCGCCGGTGAACCGGGCGATCAGGTTCTGGTTGAACATCCGCACCACGACGCGCGCGGTCGGGTTCAGCTTGCGCACGAGCAGCGCGGTCGAGATGTTCACCAGATCGTCGGACGTGACGATGACGACGGCCCGCGCGCCCTTCACCCCGGCGCGCTCCAGCACTTCGGGCAATCGGCAGTCGCCCTTGAACGCGGTCACGCCCGCGAGTCGCGCGTCGTCCGGCGCGGTGTTCAGATCGACAACGACGGTCGGCAGACCCGCGGCGCGGAGCGAGTCGAGCACGCGCCACCCCACCCGGCCCAATCCGCACAGCACCACCGGGCGTTCCATGCGGCCACTCGAGCAAGGGTGTGGGGAGTCGGACCCGAAGGGGATAGTATTGAGAGTAGTGCTCGCGAAGCCGCAAGCGGCAACATTGCAACTACTCCTTATTCGAGCGCCGCGCGATGAACTCGGACGACAAGGTGTGCTACTGCTTCCACGTGTCGCGGCGGAAGCTGGTGAACTGGG
>SXHE01000643.1 GCA_005773755.1 Planctomycetia bacterium | reverse complement strand
TTAGCAGGCGCGTGACCTGCTTGTTCAGTTCGCCTGTCGTCGGGTTGCTCGGTTCGCGGTCGAGCAGCAACTCGCGCTGGCGCTGGTCGGGGTCAACCAGCTTCGGGTCGCTGAGCGTGTCCGTGACCGAGTCCCATGTGACCTGATGCCAACGGGCCATCTTGTCGATCTTCTTGAACCGGTTGCCGCGGGTCTCGAACGCGGCCGTGCCGAACACCACCGCGACCCGGCCCTCGAGCCTGGGCTTGCTGCCGCCCTTACGCGCGTACGCGGTGCCCGGCGCGAACCACGACACCAGTTCCGCGAGTACATCTGTCGTGGCGTCAGGGATCGTCACGTCCCACACTTCTGGCTTGTCGCCGGTGCCGAGTCGCAGCCGCACCTTCGCCCCGGCCGCTTTCTCGCTCTTGAGGTAAATGCGCCCACCGAGCAGGGTGATGTCCGCGTCGAACCCCGGCGGCGGGACGTGGAACTTCACGCGCGATTCGAGCACGCGATACGGCATCTGTTCCGGCACGTTTCCCCAGAGTCTCACGAGTACCGCCTTTTCGATGCTCACATCGGCCTTGTAGCCCGGCAGCGCCATGAGTGCGGAGTTCGACTCGACCGCCTGGTCGTCGTTCTCCTTCACGCGCAGTCGCCGCCAGCCCGCGCCGTCCGTCGGTTGAGTGACGACGAGCACGCGCGCGGTCTTCACCACAGCGATGTCGCGCACGATCGCGCTCGGCGGCGGGATCGGGTCGCCCAGGCCGGGGCCGGGATCGACCGGCTTCACGTCGGCCGGGTCCACCATCCGCGGGGGCGGCATCGGCGGCACCGGGTCCGGCTCTTTATCCTTCGGCTTCGGGGGAACCGGCGGCTCCACGTCATTCGGCTTCGGCACGGGCGGCACGACCGGGGGCTGAATCACGATCACCGGTGCGGCGAACTGCGCCGAGTTCCCGGCCGCGACCTCCGGCGGATCGACCTTCTGGCGCTGGAGCGACAGCAGCGCGGCCCCGGCGAGCATGACGAGCAGCACGGCCGCGGTACCGATCAGAACGAATCGGGCGGCCCAAGTGGTCGCGGTGCCGTAACGCTTCAGGCCGAGGAGCAGCGCGGCGTCGGCGTCGTCCGATTCCAGTTGCTCGTGAGTGGGCGGGGCCGCGCCGCCGATGGGCAGCGCCTTGTTGGGCTTGCGGCCCGGTTCGGCCGCGGGCGGCGGCACGAGCTGGTACATGCGCCGGTGCGCGTGCGGCGGGACGCGAGCCGGTTCGGTCAGGAGCAGGGTGAGAATCTGGTGGCACGCGGCCACCTCCGCGAGGTGCGCATCCGACCCCAGGCACGTCTCTTCGACCTGCTTGATGGTCGCGGAATCGAGCGCGTTATCGAGGTACGCCGCGACCGTGTTCGGGTCCGCGGTGTCGTCGCCGTTGGTGAGCGCGGGCGTCGCCAGCCCGCGCCGCCGCGTGACTTTCTTGATGCGCTCGACCAGTTCCTTGACCTCTTCGCTTTCGGCCACGAGCTTGCCGAGGGCGCGGGCCTGAGTCGGTTCGAGTGTGTCGTCGATGTACGCGAGCAGCGTGCGAAGCGTCAGTTGTAGCACGGTCGGTCCTCCCCGGTGTCTCACCCGGAATAGGGGCGACGCGAGCGCGGTTTCGTGCAACAATCTGGAAAAATCTCCCGGCGCGTCTCGGAGGCCGCACGCCATGTCCCCTGCCCTGCTGCTGTTGGCCGCGACCGCCGGCGCGCCGTCAACGACGACGGACTTCAAGGTTCCCCCAGGCTTTTCGGCCAGGATGTACGCGGACAACCCGGTCGCGCCCGATGTGTACACGATGACCATCGACGACGAGGGCCGCGTGCTGATCGCCGGTCGCGGCTACGTTCGCGTACTGGTCGATGACGACCGCGACGGTTGGGCCGATCGTGCCGTCGATCTGATCGACGGGCTGAAGGAAGGACCGACGGGGTTGCTCGCGGAGGGCGACTCGCTGTACGTCGTCGTGGACGGCGGGCTGAAGCGCTACCGCGGCTACGACGGCAGCAGCAAGTTGAAGAACCCGGAAACGCTGCTCGCGCTCAAGACCGGTGGCGAGCACGACGCGCACGCCGTGCGCCGCGGGCCGGACGGCTGGCTGTACCTGCTGTGCGGCAACATGGCCGGCGTCAAGAAGGACACGATCAAGGGCACGCGCTCGCCGGTGAAGGAGCCGATTGCCGGCACGCTGCTGCGCCTGTCGCCGGACGGCAAGCAGGTGGAAGTGGTCGCGGACGGGTTCCGCAACCCGTACTCGTTCGACTTCAACCTGGACGGCGAACCGTTCACCTACGACTCGGACAACGAGCGGTGCGTCGGGCTGCCGTGGTACGAGGGCTGCCGCTTCTACCACGTCATGCCCGGCGGCAACTACGGCTGGCGCTCGCCGCAACTGTCGCAGACGTGGCGCAAGCCGGCGTACTTCCCCGACGTGGTGCCGCCGATCTGCGACACCGGGCGCGGCTCGCCCACGGGCGTGGCGTGCTACCGGCACACGCACTTTCCGCCGATCTATCGCGGCGACTTCTTCCTCGCGGACTGGACGTTCGGCCGCATCTACTGGGTGATGATGAAGCCGCACGGCTCGTCCTACGTGGGCAAGCACGAGGTGTTCGCGGAGGCGACCGGCACCAGCGGGTTCGCCCCCACCGCGCTCGCGGTTCACCCCAAGACGGGCGAGCTGTTCGTGAGCATCGGCGGGCGCGGCACCCGCGGCGGCGTGTACCGCATCAGCTACGACAAGGCCGACGCGAAGCCCAAGCCGCTGCAAATGGCGACGCGCACCCTCGACTTCGACAAGGACAGCCCCGCCCGCTGGCTCGCGGAGTGCGCGTCGGACAACCCGCGGACCCGCCGCGTCGCGATGGAGTCGCTGGCGCGCTGGTGGAACGAATCGCCCTGGGGCAAGCGCGTGGGCGACGCGGTGCGGCCGAACCTGTCGCACGACGACGAGTACGTGCGCCGCGCCGCGGCCCGCCTGGGTTCGATGTGGCACGTCGAGATGGGCAAAGTCACCGACCTGCGCGCGAACTTGCACCTCGCGCTGGAGCAAGCGAAGACCGACCCCGAATGGGCGCTAAAGATCGCACTCGCGACGTTCGAAGACAAGAAGGCCGACGGCACGGAACTGCTGCTGGCGCTGCGCGTGGTGCAGCTCGCGTGCGGCGACCTGACCGCGCCCGACGCGGTGGGCACCGCGTGGGAGGGCTACACGTTCCGCGGCACGATTCCGCGTTTGCGGGCCGAACGCATCGTCACGGCGCTTGTCGCGCAGAGCGAAGGCTACAAGGGGGAACTTCGGCGCGAGGTGAGCTTGGAGATCGCGCGCGCGATTTGCGCGACAGGTACTGCCGCGCGGCAAGCCGTCTTCGCAGTCACGCGCGCCCAGATCGAGATAGACACCTCGTACCGCGACGACTTCCACTACCTTCTCGCGCTCGCTCAAGGCGCACAGCGCCCCGGTGTCGCGAGCGGCACGGGAACGGCAGAGGATTTCTTCGGGATGCTCGACAAAGCGAAGCGCGACAAGGTGCTGACCGACCGGCACTGGCCGCTGCGAATCGACGAACTCGTCGGCGGTTTGGTTCGCGTGGTGGACACCTTCAGCGAAGCGGTAATCGCGGACAAGCGGTTCGGTCAGCCAGACCACGCGCACTTCGCGAGCAAACTGTCGCCGGCGAAGAAGGTCGCGGAACGGTTCCTGGCGGCTTCGGAAATTGATCCCAACTACCAGTGGAACTCGACCGCGTTAGCCCTCCTGTCGCACCTGGAGCCGTGGAAGCGCCGGGTCGAGTTGCGTGTGCTGTGGGACAGGCCCGGCCTTCGAGAGGTCGTCATTCGCGAACTCGCCCGTGATCCGAACGCCAACGACCGCCCGAAGTTCGTCATCGGTCTTGCGTCGCTAGAAAGCGATCTGGTCGCGGCCTGCGCTCTCGCACTCGCGAAGATGCCGGCCGAGGCGAACGGCGACACGTACGTCGGTGCGATCAAGGCCCTGCGCCGGTTTCCCGATGAGAAGCAGAATGCCACTGTTCGCGGCGCGCTGGTCGAATTGCTCCAGAAGTACAGCGGTCAGAAGATCGGGGCCGACGCGAAGGCGTGGACCGCATGGGCCGTGAAGCAAGACCCCAGGCTCGAAGTGGCGCTGAACGCGACCGAGGGCTACGACGCGAAGGCGTGGGGCACGCGGCTCGCCGGCATCGACTGGGCAAAGGGCGACGCCGACCGCGGCAAGTTGGCGTTCGCGAAAGCGACGTGCGCCGCCTGTCACGATGGCGGCCGCGCCGTCGGCCCGTCGCTGCTGGGCATCGCCAAACGATTCGGCCGCGACGACCTGCTCACGTCCATCCTTCAGCCGAACAAGGACGTGTCCGCGCGCTACCGGCCGACGCGCGTCGTCACCACGGACGAGAAGGTTTACACCGGCATCATCGTGTACGAGGCGGCCGACGGCGTGATCCTACAAACCGGCGCGGACACGACCGTACGCATCGCCGGGGCGCTGATCGCGTCGAAGAAGCAAGTCGACGTGTCGCTCATGCCCGCCGGCCTCATCGACAAGTTGACCGACGCGGAGATCGCGGATTTGCTCGCATACCTGGGCACACTCAGATAGCCGGCCCCTTCGGGGCCAACGCTAAACCTCCTTGGGGCTTCCATGCACCGATTCTTCCCACTGCTGTTGTTGCTCCTCACTCCAGCCCTCGCGCGCGCTGGCGACCTCAAAGCTGGCGCGTACGCGCAGGACATCACGCCCACCAAGTTCCCGATCTCGGTGAACGGGAACTTCGCCGATAAGAAGGCGACCGCCGCGAACGACCCGCTGCACGCTCGGTGTCTCGTCCTTCATGACGGCAAGACCACGCTCGCGCTCGTAGTGGTCGATAGCTGCATGATACCGCGCGAGCTGATCGACGCGGCCAAGGCGCTCGCGGAGAAGAAGACCGGCATTCCCGCGAAGAACATGATGATCTCCGCGACGCACACGCACACCGCGCCCACGGTCGCGGGCGTGTTCGGCAGCGAACCGGACGCCGAGTACGCCAAGTTCCTCACGCAGAAGATCGCCGACGGCATCGAGACCGCACACAAGCGGAGCGGCCCGGCGAAGCTCGCGTGGGGCGTCGCGGAGGAGCCGAATCAGGTGTTCAACCGGCGCTGGAAGATGAGGGCCGGCGTGAAGAACCTCGACCCGTTCGGCGGCGACACGGACAAGGTGCGCATGAACCCGCCGCGCATGAGCGCGGACCTGCTCGAACCCGCCGGGCCGACCGACCCGCGCGTCACGGTGCTGTCCGTTCGCACCGCGGACGACAAGCCGCTGGCGCTGTTCGCCAACTACTCGCTCCACTACGTCGGCGACCTACCGCCGCTCTCGGCCGACTACTTCGGCGTGTTCGCCAACAGCGTCGCGACCAAGCTCAAAGCCGGGAAGGGGTTCGTCGGCATCCTGTCGAACGGCACCAGCGGCGACTGCAACAACATCAACTTCAAGGCGGAGGCAACGAAGACGATGCCCGGCGACCGGTGCCGGCTGGTCGCGGACGCCGTCGCCACGGCCGCGGTGAAGGCCATCGAGAACGCCGAATACGAAACGGACGTCGTGCTGCGCTCCGTTGTCTCGGAACTCGAACTCGGCGTTCGCAAGCCGACCGCGGACGAGGTGAAGCGCGCCGAAGGTATTCTGGAGAAAGCGAAGGGCCGCGACCTGAAGGGCTACGAGGAGGTGTACGCGCGAGAGACCGTGCTGATGGCGAAGTACCCGGACAAGGTGAAAGTGCCGATCCAGGTGATGCGCGTCGGCCAGTTCGCGGTGGTCGCGATCCCGTGCGAGACGTTCGCGGAGATCGGCCTACGCATCAAGAAGGACATCAGCCCCTTCAAGACGACGTGTGTTGTGTCGCTCGCGAACGGTTACTTCGGTTATCTGCCAACGCCGGAGCAGCACGCGCTCGGCGGTTACGAGACGTGGCGGGCACGGTCGAGCTTTCTCGAAGTGAACGCATCAACGAAGATCGAGAAGGCGATTGGCGAGATGGTGAAGGAACTGCAGAAGTGAAAATCACAACCGGTCGGACACGGGCCGCGCGAGTGGAGCGGATCCTCCGCAACCTCCTCGCACCACCCACGTCCGACCGGTCGTTGGTGCCGCGCGGTTCCGGCCGCACGGCAACTGCCTCTTCTGTCCCAGCCCCGCGACATCTCTGCTTCGGTTCTGGTTGAGAACGACAGAGGGTAAAGCACGCGGTGTGCCAAACGAGAGAAACGCGCGCCGGAGGCGAATATCGCCGGACCGCCGGAACGCGCAGCGCGGTCAATAGGAAAATCCGGGGAAAGCGCGTGTAGGAATTACCAGCCGTGCGGCAAAAGATGCACGCTCACGTCACCAGCACGAGGCGCACGTCCATCACGTTGGTGCCGGTCAACCCGCTGCGGATCAGCCCGCCGGCGTGGGCGAAGAAGTTGTACGCATCGTGCCGCTGAAGGTACTGGGCAGCGATGTCGAGGTGCGTGAGGGTGTCCGCGACCGCGCCGGCCGCGTCCGTGGGGCCGTCCTCGCCGTCGGTGCCACCGCTCAACACCGTCACGCCCTCCAAACCGTTCGCAGCGTCAAGCTTTGCGGCGAGAGCGAGCACGAACTCCTGATTGCGCCCCCCCTTCCCCGGATTGTCGCCGAGAGTCACGGTCGTTTCGCCGCCCAGCAAGATGCATGCGGGCGGCGCGATCGGGACGGCATCCGACTTAATGCTGCGGACGATGCCGGCGACCGCGACCGCGACCTGTCGCGTCTCCCCTTCCACGAACGGGCCGAGATCGAGTACACGATACCCCAACTCTTCGGCTTTGCGGTTCGCGACATCGAGCGCGACGCGGTTGCTGCCGATGATGCGGTTCTCGACGTTCGCGGGCAACTCCTTCGGGGTCTCGGGAACCATGCGATTGCGCCCGGCTTCGAGGTACTTTTTGACCGCGCCCGGCACCGCGTGTATCAACTCATAGCGCGCCTGGACCGCGCGCGCGTGGGCGAAGGTGGTCGGGTCGGGCGCGGTCGGGCCGGAGGCGATTACGTCGAGCGGGTCGCCTACTACGTCCGAGACGATGAAGGAGATGAGGCGCTTGCCGCGGAAGGCTTCCGCGAGCCGCCCGCCCTTCACCCGCGACAGGTGCTTGCGCACGCAGTTCATCTCGTCGATGGTCGCCCCGCTCTTGTGCAGCAATTTCGTGACCGTGAGCTTGTCCGCGAGCGAGACGCCCTCGACCGGCGCGGGCAGCAGCGCGGAGCCGCCGCCGGAGAGCAGGCACACCGCGACATCATCCGGCCCGGCGCTCGCCAACAGGCGCAGCATTTCCTCCGCGCCCGCGACACCCGCGGCGGTCGGCTCGTTCACGCCCTGAGGTCGCGCCGGGTGAAGGCGAACGCGCTTCAGCGGCGCGGTCATCCCTTCGGGCACGTTCACCAGCCCCTCGACGCGGTCGAGCCGATCCGCGAGCGCGGCCTCTAGCCCCGCGGCCATACCCGGCCCGGCCTTGCCCGCGCCGACGACGATCACGCGCGGTGCCTCGCGCAACCAACTCTCGGCTTCGACCGCACACCGGACGAGCGGTTCCGGGCGAACGGCATCGACGGCCGCGGTCCAGATGGCGAGCGCGTGTTCGCGCGACATGACTCACTCCTGAAGGGGACGACCTGCTGCTACAATAGTCGTTCCACCGGAAAGGAACCGCGATGAAGTTCGACCTGCACATGCACACCGCCCGCCACTCGCCCGACGCCGACACGGACCCGTTCGAGCTGATTGAAGCCGCGATCAAGGCCGGGCTGGACGGGATCGTCATCACCGAACACGACTTCATGTGGCCGGAAGAGGAGCTGAACGAACTGCGCGCCGCCGCCCCGCAACTGGTGATCCTCGCGGGCGTGGAAGTGACCGGGCGCGGCGGCGACATGCTGTGCTACGGCATCACGGACCCGTTCGCGCTGCCGCGCGGGATCGACTGGCGCGAACTCACGCGCGAGGTCCACCGGCAGGGCGGCGCGTGCTGTGCGGCGCACCCGAACCGCTGGGGCCAGCCGTTCGAGAGGTTGCTGAAAGAGTAGGAGCCGGAATTGGACGGCATCGAGGTCATGTCCAAGAACATGGACCGCGACCTGCGCAAGCAGGCCGCGAAGCTGCTGACGAAGTACCCGCACTTCGCGCAGCTCGGCAATAGCGACTCGCACCAGCGGGAAACCGTGGGCTGTTGCTACACCCACTTCGACGCGGTGATCCGCACGAACGCGGACCTCGTTGCCGCGATCCGCGCCCGGAAGGGCGTCGCAAAGCCGAACGTGCACGACCCGGTTTGATACCGGATTGCATTGAACCACTATGTTTCGAGTTTGACAGCCCAGTGGAACCCGACGGCCCCTTTGACAGTCGCTGGATCGCCCGCCAGTCGGGTGCATCGCCGGCGGACCACACGCGTTAGGTCGCCCAGGCGGTC
>SXHE01000642.1 GCA_005773755.1 Planctomycetia bacterium | reverse complement strand
GCCCCCCGCTCAGTTCAGGCATCAGCGCCGACTTCACCCCGATCTCCAGCGCCGTGAGCGCGCGGCGCGCGTCGCCGTCGCAGGCTTCCACCAGGAACGCGAGGGCGTCGTCCGTGATGATCACATTCTGATTGCCGAGGCCGCGCTCGGTGTCCGCGAGGGCGCGCTGAATCAGCGCGCGGATGTCGTCGCGCGAGAGCGGCTCGAAGCGGAAGATTTGGCTCCGCGACAGCAACGGCGTGTTGATCGCGAAGAACGGGTTCTGCGTCGTCGCCCCGATCAGGACCACGACGCCGTCTTCCACGTCCGGCAGCAGTACGTCTTGCTGCGAGCGGTTGAACCGGTGAATCTCGTCGATGAACAGGATCGTGCGCTCGCCCAGTTCTTCGAGGTGCCCGCGGGCTTCGGTCAGCAGTTCGCGCACCTCCTTGATGCCGGCGGCGACCGCGTTCAGCGGTTTGAACCGGCTCTTGGTGTGGTTGGCGATGACGTGCGCGAGGGCGGTTTTGCCGCACCCGGGCGGGCCGTAGAAGATGAGCGAGTTGAGGCGATCCGCGAGGAGCATCCGGCGGAGCAACTTGCCCGGCCCCAGGAAGTGCTGCTGCCCGACGTACTCGTCGAGCGTGCGGGGCCGCATCCGCGCCGCCAGCGGGCGGGCCTTCGCGCGGTTCTCGGTGCGCAGGTCGTCGAACAGGTCCACAAGGAAGCCTCATGTGAGAGGACTTCCCCATGCTACCCGGTCGCGTGCGAGGTGTGCTATGCGAGGTGCTAGCGGCCGAAGGCGAGCCAGCCGATCAGGATGCCGGCGATCAGGACCGCGCCGGCCAGCCCGATCGCAATGAAGACCGTGTTCCGGTTCTTGGGGGCCGGCTTCGGTTCGCGCTCTTCGCGCTCTTCGCGCTCGGCCATCGTGGGCAAGCCGGCCGGTGTGCGCGAGCGGGCCGTTTCTGACGCCGACATTGCCGCGGTCGCTTTGCCCGCCTGGGTCAGGTCGAGGGCCGCCGCGTCGATGGAAGAGCGGTCGCCGTTGTCGGTGCGCAGGCGCGACGAACTGCCGTTCAACGACCAGTCGCCGAGGCTCGCGCGCGAGTCGCCCTGACCGGCGGCGGTGCGCGACAGCCCCGCGAGCACCCGCGCGCTCGCTCCGGTCCACGGGGCCAGTGCCGCGACCACCTCCGCCGCGGTCTGTATCCGGTCGCCCGGCTTCTTCTCCAACATCTTCGCGACCACCGCGCTCAGTTCCGCCGGCAGCGTCGCGTCCGCGGCGATCAGCGTCGGCGCGCCCTTCATCTGGTGCTGCATCAGCTTTTGCGTGGTGTTCCCGTCGAACGGGGTCTTGCCCGCGACCAGCGTGAACAGCGTCGCGCCCAGGCTGTAGATGTCCGCACGACCGTCCACCTTCGGGCAGTTGATGGCCTGCTCCGGCGAGATAAAGTCGGCCGTGCCGACCACCGCGCCCTCGTCGAGTTTCTCGGTCAGTTTGTCCTTGTCGCTCGCGGACCGGGCCAGGCCCATGTCCAGAATCTTCACCATGCCGAACCGGTCACGGATCAGGTTTCCCGGCTTGATGTCGCGGTGAACGAAGCCCTTTTCGTGTGCGTGTTGCAACCCGGCCGCGGCCTGCGCGACGTACTCCGCGGCCACCTCGAACGGCACCCGGCCGTCGCGGTCGAGTGTCTGTTGAAGGGTTTCGCCGTCCACGTGCTCCATGACGAGGTACGGGGCGTCGTTGTGCCGTGCGACGTCGAAGATGCGGACGATGTTCGGGTGGTCCAGTGCCGCAACCGCGCGGGCCTCGCGCAGGAACCGCTCGAGCGCGAGCCGCTGGTCCTCGCCCTTGCCCGGCGCGAGCACCTTGATCGCCACCTTGCGCTGCAACTCCAGGTGAACGCCGAGGTACACCGCGCCCATCCCGCCGCGGCCGAGCAGATCGTGAATGACGTACGGCCCGACGCGGAACCCCTTGTGCCGCCCGGCGAGTAACTGCGTGGCCTGGAACTTGGTGATAAACCCCTGCTTGAGAAGTGCGGTCGCGGCCTTTGCCGGCTCGCGCGGCAGCGCGTCCGCGCCGGGCAGCGCGAGGAGCCGCTCCGCGGGCAGAATGTTGCTCTTCCGAACGAGGTCGAGCAGGTCGGTGGACGATGCCGGGGCAATGGCTGCCATAACCGGTACGAGTCCGAGAGTGGCCGGGCGAAGGGATGCGGCGAGCGCGCGCCGCGACTTGAGCATAGAACAGAAACGGGAAATGTCCTGATTGTAGCGAGAATAACGCCGGATTCCGTAACTCGCGATTCGGCAATGGGTTCAATCGCCGGTCGGGGCGGAATCCTCGCTCCAACGGGGCGACAGGTTGTGCGCGACGCCGAACTGGTCGCACACGCGAGCCACGACGAAATCCACCATGTCGGCGATCGCGCGCGGGTGGGTGTAGAACGCCGGCATCGCCGGCAGCACCACGGCCCCGGCCTCCGTCACAGCGACCATGTTCCGCAGGCCGATCAGTCCGAGCGGGGTTTCGCGCGGCACCAGCACCAACTTCCGCCGCTCCTTCAGGTGAACGTCGGCGGCGCGGTGAATCAGGTTCTCCGACACGCCGTGCGCCAGCGCCGCCAGCGTGCCCATGCTGCACGGGCAGATCGCCATGCCGCCGGTGAGGAACGACCCGCTGGCGATGCCGGCGCGGAAGTCGCGGAAGTGGTGGTAGCGCAGGCGCGACAGGTCGAGGCCGGTCGCGGCCGGGCCGAGCAGCGCGGCCGGATCGAACTCGGTCGCGGCGAGCACGACCGTGCGCCCGGCTTCGGCCTCCAGCACCTCCACCGCCGCCGGGCTGACCGTCAGGTGAACGGTGCGCCCGGCGCGCAACAGCACCTCGACGAGCCGCACGCCGTAAGGCGAGCCGCTCGCGCCGGTGAACGCAACGACCAGATCGGTTTGGGCCATCGAACGGGTTCCATTGTCCGCGTGGGCCACCCAGGGTGGCGCACGCGAAGCGCGTGCTGACCCTGGGCTATTGGATACAACCCCTTCGGGGTAAAGCCACAGATCGAGTATCCTGTAGCTACGCCGGGCGCGTGACGCGCGCCAGCTTCCTTACACGGAACCGCCATGCGCCGCACCTTCGCAACTGTGTTCTGCGCGCTGATCGTGGGCGCGGCCGGCGCGCAACCGGCGGGGCAATCGAACTGGCCGCTCGACGAGCTGACCCTCAAGAACGGGGCCAAGTTCCAGGGGCTGTTGCTGACCGAGGGGCCGGACGGCATCGAGTTCCGGTCCGTGTACCGCTACACCGGTCGGCCCACGGTCACGCTCACCAGCTTCTTCGGCAAGAACGAGATCGCAGGCATGAAGAAGCTGTCCGACAAGGACCGCGAAGCGCTCAAGGCGAAGCTCGCGGACCTCGACCCCAGCGGCGAGGGCGAGCGCAAGCGGATGGAGTCGCTGGAACTGGTCGCGGCCGACTGGCCCGGCAAGCCGCGCGGCGCGCGGCGGTACGAATCCGACCACTTCGTGCTACTCTGCACCGGGTCCGAGGAGCTGACCCGGCGCTCGGCGGCGCGGCTCGAACAGGTCTACACCGCGTTCGCGCGGTTCCTGCCGCCGACCGTAAAGACCGGTCGCCAAACGGTGCTGATGCTCGCGACCGACGACGCCGAATACCGCACCCTGCTCGGTCCGCTGGGGCGCGACAAGCTGCTCAACCCGGCGGTGTACGACGCGACCAACAACCAGATTCTGTGCGGCAGCGAGCTGACGCGGCTGGGCACCGAGTTGCAGTCCGCGCGGCTGCACAACGGCCAGCAAATCGAGAGCCTGTATCGCTACGCCGAAGGGCTGAAAAAGCTGTACAAGGGCGAGGAACTGGAGCGCTACCTGCGCACCGTGGCGACCGAGCGGGCCCGCGTGTTCCGGGCCGAGGTGAACAACGGGGCGAAGTTCACCGAAGCGACCGTGCGGCTGTTCGCGCTGTTGTACCACGAGGCGTTCCACGCCTACGCCGCGACGTTCGTGTACCCGCCGCTGAAACCGGACGCGGTGCGCGCCGGCGAGGGCACCGGCGAACTCCCGCGCTGGCTCAACGAGGGGCTGGCCCAGGCCTTCGAGACCGCCATCGTCGAAGCGGGCGAGCTGCGCGCCGACCACCCCGACAAGGAGCGGCTCCAGCGCGCGAAGGACTGGCTCAAGGGCAAAGGCGGGCCGCTGGTGCCGCTGGGCGACCTGCTCGTCACCGGGCGCGACACGTTCCTGGCGATGCACGCCGACCAGAAGGCCGCGTCCGACCGTGCGTACCTGTCCAGTTGGGCGCTGGCCCACTACCTGACCTTCGACCGCCGGCTGATCGGCACGGAGGCGTTCCGCAAATACCTGATCGCGGTCAACGGCGGCGGCGACCCGAAGAAGTCGTTCGCGGCGCTCGTGGGCAAAGAGCTACCGGCCTTCGAGAAGGACTGGCACGAATACCTGACGCGCCTGAAGTGATGCCGGGATCGACCGAGCGCCGCGCGCACCCGCGGCGACACGTCAGGCGAGCAGTCCGGTGTTGATCGCGTAGGCGATGCCGACGACGTACAGGGCCATACTCGTCACGCCCAGCACGCCGCAGATCGGATACGACGAGTAGCCGACCAGCCACGGCGGCCCCTTGTACTGGACGAACGGCCGCAGCACCTGGATGAACGCCACCCCGCCCGCGTGGATCGCGACCGGCAGCCAGTACGACCGGCCCCCAAGGACGTAGGCCGCGCCCAGGATCACGCCCAAACCGAACAGCCCGAGCGCCGGCAACAGGAGCCGCTTCTGAGGCCGGAAGAAGTGGACGGAAGCGAAGATCGCGGCACTCAGCACGACCGCCGTTGCCGTCCCCGTCGCGCCGGGCATCGCGTGCAGGAACGCGTCCAGCACCACGCCGCGAAACACCGCCTCTTCCACGAACGCCAGCGGCACCGACGTGAGCAAGCACCGCGCCATCTTCTTCACCGATTTCGCGGTGCTGTGGTGGGCGGTGATCCGTACCCACCCGACCATCACGTTCAGAATCAGCATCGGGCAGAGCGTGAGGAACGCGGTGACGAGGACCACCGCGAACACGGTCCAGTTGGCCGGGTGCAACCGCGCCGTGTGGTAGTCGACCGGGTGTTCGCCGAGTAGCGCCGGGTAGCCGAAAAGCAAACCGAGGAGCACACCCTGAAGAGCGAATTTCATACCCCACCGCACGAGCGGCTTTTCGGATCGATGTCGGAGCGGCCAAACCCGCCACGGCTCTTTGGCCGTTACCAACAGCACGGTTTGAGCCGCCCACAGGAGCACGATCCCGCCGGTCGCGATCGCGAGAAGTGTTACCAGGTTCATGCCGCGCGCCTCGACGCTGTTACCGGTTCGCGCAACACCTTTGTCCACGCCTTATCGAGCCAGAAGAGCCAGTCGGCCGGGGACCGGTGCAACTCCGCTTCGAATGCCGAACACCACCGCTGTAATCCCGCGCGGAGGATCGTTTCGCGGTCGCCGCTCTCGGGCAGGTCCATCGGTTCGGAGAACGACATCCGGACCCGCTCGCGGCCGGGGCACGACGGGTCCGCGATCCAGTGGGAGCGGCCCGTGATGACCGCCGCTCCCGAGCGCATCCCCAGAAGCACCATGCCGGGGGAGAGCGAGACCGTGCGGCCGAATATCTGAACGGGAAGCCCGGACCCGCGGGCCGTGAGAACGTCCGGGGTGATGCCGAGCACACCCCCGCCGCGCAAGACGCGGAGCATCGCGGCCATGTCGCCCGCGACCGATCCCTTACGGGGGCGCGCGACGGTGTTCAGACCCAGAGCCGTGCCGTACCACCGGTGCTTGATCGCGCCCCATCCCTGGTCTTTGCTCTCGCGCACAAGGGCCGTGACCGGGTGCCGGCGGTGGAGTAACGCCGCGGCGAGTTCGTGGCAGAAGAGGTGCGGCGTGGCGAGCACCACACCGTTGCCGCGTGCGACCGCGTCGTCGATGTGGTGGATGGTGACGGGATCGAGTTCGATCTGGGTGGGTGCCAGGCAGGTGTCGATTCCGGCGCTGAACGCGCCCAAGCTGTGCCCGGCCCACAGCCCGAACCGGCGGAAGTACGCGCCGACGGTGGCATCCGACGAATCGACGCCCGCCGCTCGAAGGTTGCGGACCAGCCGGTCGCGAAGCGCGAGCCGGGCGAACCGGCCGAGCGCGACTCCCGCCGAGCGCAACCGTTTGCAGCCCAGCACGCCGGACGCGCCCAGCGCCGCGACCGTTGCGCGCCGCGTGACCCGCCGCCGAATCCCGTCGAGCCACTTCATCGCGAGTACCGTGGGCGAAACGTCCCTGTTCGTCTTCTCCATCGGCCGCCCGTCGCTTCTGACTTGAATCGCACAAGTGGGCGCACGCGCCGCGATCCGCTACGATGCCCCTACCACTGACACGGAACCCCTGCCCATGCGCACCAACCCCGTCAAGCAGCTTCTGAAGTCCGGTAAGCCCAGCGTCGGCACATGGCTGTCGCTCGGCAGCATCACCGCGGCGCGGTTCCTCGCCCGTGTCGGGTTCGACTGGCTCACCGTCGATGTCGAGCACTCGCTGGTGAACGTCGAGACGACGACGCACATGATCGCGAGCATCGCGGACGCCGGGTGCGTGCCGCTCGTGCGCGTGCCGTCGAACCGGCACGACCACATCAAGCGCGTCCTCGACAACGGCGGGTTCGGCATCGTCGTGCCGATGGTGAACACGCGCGAAGAAGCTGAGGCCGCGGTGAGCGCGTGCCTGTACCCGCCGCGCGGCACCCGCAGCGTCGGCGGCAGCGTCCACGCGCTGAACTTCGACGCAACCCCCGCCGACTACGACGCGAAGGTGAACGACGAACTGCTGATCGTGCTCCAGTGCGAGCACATCGACGCGGTGCGGAACTTCGAGCAGGTGTTCTCGGTGCCGGGCGTGGACGCGGTGTTCGTCGGCCCCAACGACCTGATGGCCAGTATGCGCAGCGCCGACGGCAAACCGCCCGCACCGGACGTGTTCAAGCAGGCGCTCGCCGACATCCTGGCCGCCTCGAAGCGGATCGGCGTGCCCGCGGGCATCCACACGTTCAGCATCGAGGACGCGAAGTCGCGGATCGCGGACGGCTGGCCGTTCATCGCGGTGACCAGCGAGCTGAAGTTCATGAGCGAAGGCGCGAAGCAGGTCGTGGACGGGTTGGGCCTGGGCAAGGGCGGCGACCTCGCGAAGTATTGAAGACGAGTACCGTGAATTCTTTGGAGTGGAGCGCATATGCCGCCGGCACCGCTGTCGCGGTCGGGCAAGTCCCGCCGCACCGCCGATTCGCCCATCAGCTACTACATCCAGAAGGCACTCGAAAACCCGTCGCTGGTCTCGTTCGCGGCCGGGCTGGTGGACGAAGGCTCGCTCCCAGTCGAAGACGTGCGCATCGCCGCCGCGGAACTCCTCGCCTACCCGTCATCGGGGCAGGCCGCGCTTCAGTACGGCTCCACACAGGGCTTGCCCGCGCTGTGCGAACACGTGCTGCAACTCGTGTGCAACGCCGACGGTGTGTCGCCCGCCGACCTGAACCTCACCGCCGCGGACGTGTGCATTACCACCGGCTCGCAACAACTCCTGTACCTGATCGGCGAAGTGCTGTTCGATCCGGGCGACATCGTCATCACGGAAGCCCCGTCTTACTTCGTGTTCCACAGCCTGCTTCAGTCGCACGGCGCGAAGGTACTAGCCGTACCGATGGACGCCGACGGCATGCGCACCGACGACCTGGAAGCGCTACTCGAACGGCTCAAGCGGTCCGGCGAGCTGTCGCGCGTGAAGGCGATCTACACCGTCGATTACTTCCAGAACCCGACCGGCATCTCGCTGTCGGTCGCGCGGCGCGAAAAGTTGGTCGAACTGGCCCGCCGATTCAGTACCGGCCACCGCATTCTGATTCTCGAAGACGCGGCCTACCGCGAACTACGATACAGCGGGGCCGACCTGCCGAGCGTGAAGCGGTTCGACCCGACGAACGAGTTCGTGATCTACGCAAGCACGTTCTCGAAGGCGTGCGCGCCGGGCCTGAAGACCGGCTACGCGATCATGCCGCCCGACGTGATGGAACCGGTGCTGCACTTGAAGGGGAGTCACGACTTCGGCTCCGGGCACCTGTCGCAGCACATCGCCGCGCGGTTGATCGCGTGTGGCGCGTACGCGAAGCACGCCGAGGAGCTGCGGGCCGTGTACCGGCACAAGCGCGACGTGATGGTGAAGGCGTTGGAAGCGGAGTTCGCCGACTTCCCGGCCGCGAGTTGGGCGGTTCCAGACGGCGGGTTCTACGTGTGGCTGACGCTCGACGGCATCGACACCGGCGCGAACGGTCCACTGGTGCCCGCGGCGCTCGAAGCCGGCGTGCTGTATGTGCCGGGCGAGTGCGGGCACGTCGCGGACGCATCCGGCCGCGTGCCGAACAACGAGTGCCGCCTGTGCTTCGGCGTCGCAACGCCGGAGCAAGTGACGGAAGGCATCCGCCGCTTGCGGAAAGCAGTCGCGATGGTAAGCGGCAGCAAGAAGAAGGTGGCAGCGAAGGTGTGAGCGATTCACCTCAGCGTCAGATACGCGAAGGTGCCCACGGCGATGACCAGCAACAGCGCCTCGCCGCGGGCCGGTCATTCGACCACGATCGCGTTTTCGAGTTGGGCATGGGGCAGGGCTTCGCGCGCACCCTGCTGGGCCAGTTGCTTGACGTGGAAGCTCGCGGCCCGGCCGCGCAGGACCACCCCGACCCCGTCGGCGGCGACCTCGACCACCAGATTTCGCACCCGCCGCCCGGTGCGGTCGGACACCCGCTTCGTTACAACTTCCTTCAGCGACATCGGGATCGTGCTCATTGGTGCCCAGGACTTGTGCCCGCGGGTCGGGCAACTGTGCCCGGTTCGCGGTCGCATCTGTTGGGAAGAACCGGTCATTCTGTGTGACGAAGCGGAACCGATGCAAACCGTAGACCAGAAGCCCCGATCTTCACCGGAGTTACTCTCGATTCGCGGCTCGCGCCCGTTGTTCGACGAGGAACTGCGCACCCGCATCGCGGCCGGTGCGCGGTGCGTCCGGTTCGAGTTCTGCTTCTCGCTGCTGTTCTTTACCGTCCGCCAGCAGTCGAGCGTGCACCTCACGCACTCCTGGCAGCAGCGGTATCTGCGCGGACTGGGGTACAGCCTGCTCGCCCTGTTGCTCGGCCCGTGGGGGTTCCCCTGGGGGCCGCTCTGGACCGCGTGGGCCGTGTGGGTGAACGCGACCGGCGGGGCCGACTGCACGGACGAAGTGTGTGCCTGGCTCGATGCGCGGTCCGCTTCCCAACACGAGGAAGCGCCCGCAGCGACCGATTGAGGAGGGGATTGTGGTTCGTCTCGCGTTCGCCGCTCTCGGTGCCGGGTTGCTCGCCGTGCTCGTCGCGGCCGACGGGCGGGCGTCGCTACACCACCCCGAAGACCAAACCGGTGTAGTGGGCGTTGACGACGCGGGCGCACCGGAGCCGTTCCCGTTCGACGAGTTCCGCCGCCGCCGCGTCATCACCAGGAACGCCAGTAACGCCGACTGGCCGCTCGAACAGATCGACCCGAAGACCAAAGAGAAGGTCATCGATCCGAACACCGGGAAGCCGTACCTGTCGGACCGTGGGGTTCTGGACGCGCGGATCAAGAAGGCGCTGGCGAAACCGGAGAAGGCCCGCACGCCCGAAGAGAAGGCCGCGCTCGCGGTCGATTACCTGCGCTTCAGTCGGCCCGACGACGCCGAAGGCGCGCTCAAGGGCCAGCGCTCCGACTTCCTCGCGAACGTCACCCTCGCCCACATCGCCGCGACCCAGGGCCAGTGGGCGCGGGCCTACGAGTTTCTCGACATCGCCAACGAGGAGGCGGCCAACAAGAGGAAGCCGCTCACCGCGGTGCACGGCATGTCCGGGGCCAAGCTCGCGTGGCAGCTCAAGATGAACCGCGGCCCGCTACTCAAGCTGGTCAAGCTCCGCATGGCGGAAGCCCGCGAGGAGGCGGCACTGAAGGCCAAGAAGCCGCCGGAGAAGCGGCCCGTGGAGGACGAACTTCCGGACCGCATCTTCGATGTGAACTTCGTCAACGACGCCGGCCAGTACGAACCGGGCAAGCTGGCCGCCGCGGAGAAGGCGAAGTTCCCCGGCGGCGACTTTACCGAAGCCCTCGCGACCGTGCAACAGCTCGTGCTCTGGTTCCCCAACGACGTGCGCCTGTACTGGCTGCTGGGCGAACTGTACGCGGCGCGCGGGGACGTGGAGCGCGGCGACCTCCAGGCCGCGAAAGCGATCATGGACGAGTGCGTCGAATCCGGCCGGTTCAGCAACCGGAAAGCACTGATGCAGCACCGCGACGTCGTCACGAAGCTGGCGAACGTCGAACCGGTCGAGGAACCGCCTGCCGCGCTCCCGTTCTCGTGGCGCACGGTGCGCATTTACTTCGGCGTCATCGGCGCGATCGTCCTGTACGCGCTGGGCCGCAAAATCTGGAAGGCGACTCGCGGGGGCAAGTAGCCGAAGCGGGCGAATCGAAAAGCCTTGCACAACAAACCGGCGTCCGAATGTCTCGTAGGTCCAAAGCGGGCGACCTCGGACCCCTGTTACACAAGGCCTCACCGTCTGAGTGTCGCAACGGCGGTGATGGTGTCGGCGAGGCTCTTGCCGATGCCGGGGACGCGCTCGAGTTGGCTCGCGTTCCCGCCGGCCACCAGCGCCGACACCTCCGTGGGTAGACCCATCACCGCGAGGGCCGCGGACCGGAACGCGCGCACCCGGTACAGGTTCCCCCGCGCCCGCGCCAGTTCACTCGCCTGTGCCCGCAGCTTGCGGGCGATCTCTTCGTTCGTTAGTGTCATGGCTCACCTCCTTGTGGTATTGTTCACGGACGGACACTTGTACACAAGGTTGGTAGAGACAAATTTTCACTATTTCTCGGAGGGGCCGTGGCCGGGTTTCGCACGCACATTACGGTGTCGGGGGCTTGCGGCATCGCCTACGGCGGGTTCGCCGTGCAGCCGCTCGGGTTCAACACCGAGGCCGGACTGCTCGCGGCCGGTGTCACCGCCGTGGGCGGGATGCTGCCGGACCTCGACAGCGATTCGGGCATCCCCGTGCGCGAGCTGTTCGGGCTTGCCGCGGCCGTGATCCCGCTGATGCTGGTTCGCCGGCTGATGCACGCCGGCGTTTCGCCCGAGGGCATTCTCGCCACGCTGCTGTTCGCCTACGTGTTCATCCGCTACTTCGTCTCGAACCTGTTCAAGCAACTGTCGGTTCACCGGGGCATGTACCACAGCATCCCGGCGATGCTGGTCGCGGGACTGTGCGTGTACCTCGCGTACCACAGCCCGGATCGCACGATCCGCATGATGCTCGCGTGCGGGGTGATGCTCGGGTTCCTCTCGCACCTGATTCTGGACGAGGTGTATTCGGTGGACTGGCGCGGGGTGAAGCCGAAGCTGAAGGCGTCGGCCGGCAGCGCGGTCAAGTTCGGCTCCTCTTCGCTCCCGGCCACCGCGACCTGCTACCTGATCCTCGGCGGGCTGCTGTACCTCGCCTACCTCGACCTGAAGAAAAGCGGAACGGACCTGGGCTTTTGAGGCGGCGGGCGCGGCTCACCCGCACTGCATGTCGAGCTTCACGCGGTCGAACCGCCCGGCCCGCAGGTCGGCTTCGGGGAGCGTGAAGTACAGCGCGCCGCCGTCGCCCCACTCCCAACCGGTCGCCTGCGCGCCGCTGATCGTCAGCAGGTGGCGCACGCCCTTCTTGCCCAGCACATCGCCCTGAATCGTGACCGGGTAGCCGAGCAGGTGAACACCGCCACCCAACTCCATCTGGAGGTCGCGGTAGCACTCGTAGCCGAGGTGCTTCGGCCCGATGCCGAGTTGGGTGCGCCACGGCGAATCGGGCGCGGGCAGTGTGAGCACTTCGGAGTACGACACGCGACACGATGCGAAAACCAGGTCCGGCGACGGGTGCCGCTTCAACTTCCCCGTGTCGGGGAAGTACAAGAACCGCCACGCGCCTTTGGGGAGATCGTCGTTGCCGTCGTCCTCGTCGTACCGGGCGAACACGGAGAGCAGGCCGGTCGCGGGCAGGTCGCGCGCGACCGGGCTGACCGCCAGTTCCGCGAGGTTGAACTGCCCGAGGAACGCGAGCGGGATGTCCCACAGGCACGGCCACTCCGCGTCCGGCGGCAGGTCCGGCCCGCCGCCGAGCTTGCTCGCGCCGACGGGGATCGACTTCTCCGCGGCGCGCGCCGAGTTGAACTCAATCGCCGGGCGCGCGAGCGCGAGAATCTGCGCCTCGCTCATCACCAGCGGGCTGTTCTGGGTCTCGACAATCAGCGACAGGCCGACCAGATCGCGCCACGCCTTCGGCACGCCCTTCAGCGCCGGTAGCGCCTTCCAGTCGCGGTGCGCGGTGACGAACTTCCGCAGGAACGGGCCGCGCTTGTCGTCGTGCTCTTCCAGCCAGTCGGCGTAGACCAGTTTGGCGTTGTGATCGCTCAAATCGGCAAGAACGTGCGCGAGGATGTCTGCTTCGCCGGGCAAAGTGGCCGCGCGTACCGAGAACGCAGATGTGGGCTTGGCGGGCATTCCGGTATCCTCTGGGGTACGCAGAAGTGTACCTACAACGAGGAGCTCCCGTGAATCTCGGATTGGCCGGAAGTGTCGCGCTCGTGGTCGGCGGCGCGCGCGGGTTGGGGCGGGCCACCGCCGCCGCGTTCGCCGAGGAGGGCTGTCGCGTCGGGGTGTGGGACGTGTCGCCGGACGTTCACACCGCCGCGACCGAACTGGACGGCCGCGGGTGGCAGGTCGATGTGACCGACGCCGCGGCCGTGCGCGCCGCCGCGACCGACACGTGGGAGCACTTCGGCGCGGTGGATCATCTGGTGTTCGCGGTCGGGATCGGGTCCGGCAAGTTCGGGTTCCCGTTCTGGGAACTGGACGCGGGCGACTGGGACCGGGTGCTGCGGGTGAACCTGACCGGGGCCGCGAACGTGGCCCACGCCTTCGCCCCGCGCCTGGCGGAGCGCAAGCGCGGCACGGTGCTGGTCCTGGCGTCGGTCGCCGGTCAGATCGGCTCGCAGACCGACCCGCCGTACAGCGCGTCGAAGGCCGGCCTCATCAACTTCGCGCAGTGCGCCGCGAAAGACCTCGCGCCGTTCGGCGTGCGGGTGAACTGCCTGAATCCGGGCATGGTGAAGACCCCGCTGAACCGGTCCGTGTGGCAGGCGTGGAACGACCGCCAGCCGCCGGAGGCGCGCGTCGATTACGACGCCTGGACCGCGGAGAAGATCAAGAAGCTGGTGCCGCTGAACCGGTGGCAGACCCCAGAAGACGTGGCGTCAATGGCCGTGTTCCTGGCGAGCGCGCGGGCCGCGAACGTCACCGGCCAAACGATCAACGTGGACGGCGGCTACGTCATGCACTGGTAATTCTGCATCCGTTCGCGATCTCTGCCCGAATCGTTACTCGTGCGGAGGGAGCACATGCCAGTCAACCGGTACGAGTTCGTCACGCGCTGGCGCGTCGAAGCGCCGCGCGAAGACGTGTTCGCCATTCTGGAGAACACGCGCGACCTCGTGCGCTGGTGGCCGTCCGTGTGGCTCAAGGTCGAGCAACTGCGCCCGGCCGATGCGAGCGGCGTGAACAGCGCGTACCGGCTCACGTCGAAGGGGTGGCTGCCCTACGTGCTCGCGTGGAACATGACCACCACCGAGAAGACGCCGCCGGAGCGTCTGGCGCTCGCGGCCGAGGGCGACTTTCGCGGCACCGGCGTCTGGGAGTTGACGCAAGACGGCGCGTTCACCGACATCGTGTACACCTGGGTCATCGTCCCGGACAAGGCGCTGCTGAAGTACCTGTCGTTCGTGTTCAAGCCGCTGTTCCGCGCGAACCACAACTGGGCGATGCGGAAGGGACTCGACAGCCTGAAGCTGGAACTTCAGTGCCGGCGCGCCGCGACCGACGCCGCCCGCGCCGCGATCCCGCCCCCGCCCGGCCCCACGTTCTTCGGCCCGCGCAAGCGCAAGAAATGGGGCGTGGAGTGAACCGCTCAGCGGGGCGGCGTGTCCGTGCGAGCAACCTTCCACCATTCGGGCCACATCACATGGCGCGCGACAAGAGGCCGGACAAGGCCAACAAGAAGAAATACGCGGACCCCAAGACGGGCGCGTTCCGGCACTCCGACGGCGACCGGCGGCACCGGCTCGGCGCGTCCGCGAAGGACGCCGTCAAGC
This sequence comes from Planctomycetia bacterium, assembly GCA_005773755.1. GTDB lineage: Bacteria > Planctomycetota > Planctomycetia > Gemmatales > Gemmataceae > Gemmata. Next base: position 1,659 of record SXHE01000642.1, on the reverse strand, counting down.
ACAAGCAGCGGATGCAAGAACAGGGCGGTCTGCCGCCCGAAGAGCCGAACGAGACCGACGAGTGGGACGAGTCGGAGATTTGGGACGGCGAGGACGAGAGTGGTGGCGGCGCGAAGCCATAACCGGTCGTATCATGTCTACGCCCAACCCAACAGGAGTTACCCCATGCCGCGTTTCGTACTCGCAGCCGCGCTCGCGGTCGTTGCCGCCGCGCTGACCACGGCTTCGGCCGAGGACAAGAAGGAGCCGAAGGAAGAAAAGCCGGGCGAGGTGTTGAAGGTTATCATTAACGTGACGCACAGCTTCAGCGACGACAAGAAGGCGCTGACGGTGACCGCGGTGGGCCAGGTGCCGACCGGCGGCTGGACCGGGGCCAAGCTGATCCCGCGCAAGTACAAGGACAAGCCGGCCGACGGCATCTACGAGTACGACCTGACGGCGGTGCGGCCCACCGGTATCGTCACGCAGGCGCTGTCGAAGGTGCGGGGCGACCACCGGTGGACGAACCCGCCGGCCGACATCAAGGGGATCAAGGTGTACGGCACGGGCGAGGGCGCGAAGACGATCAAGTTCGACAAGTAAGCGCCCGGTCGCTTTCTCACCGACGCCCGCGAGGAGAACTCGCGGGCGTCGTGCGTTCGCGGACACGGGCCCGGGCCGGCTACTCTTGGGGGCCGAGGTCGATCCGCTTGAACGCGGCATCGGCTTCGGCGCGCACGGCGGGGTCGGGGTCGGTGCGCCTCAGCGCGTCGAGCCGCGGCAGGGCGGCCGTGGTCCATTTCGGGTCGAGCAGGCCGAGCAGTTCGCACCCGGCCCTTCGCGCCGCGGGTTCGGGCCGCGCGATCGCGCGGAGGGCCATGAGCGCGTTCCGGTCGCGCACCGAACCGAGAAGCGGCGACGGCCGCTCGAAGGCCCACCGGGTTCTCGGGCGATTCGTTTGCGCGCGGAGCGGTGCGCAGATCAGCTCGACCCACTCGGCCGTTCGCTCGGGGGCGAGGCGCTCCATCACCCACGGGTAGTCGTTCGGCCCTTTACTCGCCCGGACGATCGCTTCGAGGGCGGGCAGGTACGGTTTGCACTTCGGCCCCAGCCGCTCAAGGGCTTCGAGCGGCGAGAAGGAACGGGCGACGTTGGGATTCGGCCGGTACGACTTCGGGTCGCGGTGCCACTTGAGCATCCGCTCCGGGAACTCCGGGTCGATGGTCGGGTCGACGCGCCAGCGCGCGGCCTGTACGTTCAGGTCCCATTCGTAGCCCTTCAGAAAGGTCGCGAACTCGGGCAGCGCGTCTTTGGCAAGTTCGTCGAACTGGCCGAGTGCTAACAAGCACTCCGTCAGGGGGAAGAAGTTCTTCGAGTACTCATTCATCAACCGGCGGACCGCCAGCACCAGTTTCGGCACCGCGGGCTTGGCCGCGGGGCCGATGGCGACGAGCGTTTGGGCCACCCCCGCGACCATATAGGCGTCGCCCGATTCCAGCAGCTCGATCAGATCCGGAACCGTCTTATCGGCCGCGGCCCCGATCTGAACCACCAATCGGAAACAGATCACCACCGGCTGGTTGCCCCCTTTGTCGCCCCAATCCCACCCTTTTTTGAGCGCCGTCAGGTCTCGATCGAGGCCACGACCTCTGCGGCGGCCGCGGACACTCGCTCGAGCTC
>SXHE01000641.1 GCA_005773755.1 Planctomycetia bacterium | reverse complement strand
GCGGCACGCCGGCGGCGGGAGCGGGTCGAGCCGGAGCGGGTCGCGCTGCGGGCCGGTGCCCATCAGGTTCCGCAACCGCTCTTCGAGAACGGGCACGTCGTAGGCGATCCGGGCGGCGTCCTGCTCGGCCTGGAGCGCGTCGATGCGCGCCGTGGCCGCCTCCTGCTCGGAGATGTCGCCGGCCTTGAACCGCTTCGCGGCCAGCTCCGCGATCCGCCCGCGCAGCTTCACGGCGTCGCCCGCGATCCGCACCCGGTCCCGCGCCAGCACCGCATCGGCATGCGCTTGCCGCGTGTCGCGCATCAGGTCGAGTCCGGCCTGCGCGAGCCGCTCGGCCGTGCGGTCGGCCTCGCGCGCCGCCGACTTCACGCGGATCGGGCGCAGCCAAAGTGCTTCGATGGGGAAATCGAACAGGTACTTGTAGGGCTTGTCCGACATCGGGATGAAGTAGACGAACTCCGGGTTCGGCAGCAGCCCGGCCTGGATCAGGTCGCTGCGCGCGAGTCCGAGGTCGACCAACAGTTCCTGAAACGCGGCGTTGTTCCACAGGGCGACGGCGACCGCTTCGTCTTCGGTGAGGCCGTCGTCGAGGCTCGCACCGGGCGGCAGCACGAGTTGCCCCGACGGTGTTGGCGGCGCGACCGTGTGCCCGACCCGCTGCGTAAGGTGCCCGGAAACGGTCGCATGGTCGGGGGCTTGTGGGGCGGTCTGACACCCGGCGAGCGCGAGGGCGAGGGCGACGAGCGCCCCCGTCGTTCGCGGTCTCCGCTCACGGCCCGGCATGAAGTGCCCCGTCGTTCGGTTCCGGTGTTCGGCGCGCGCTCCAACAGGTCAGTTATCGGAATTGGGAGGTTGTGAACTTTGTGCCGATTGGGACGATCCTGACGATTATATCTCCGCGTTGGCACCATCCCGACCGTCGCCCGTGGTCACACCGGCGGGGCGAACCGCTTCAGGAACTTGACCCCGTTGGTCACGTCGTTCAGCTTGTTATCGCCCTGCTCGCGCTCGACCACCATGAACCCGTCGAACTCCAGTACTTGCAGGGTCGCGGTGAGGGCCATCCAGTCGATGTCGCCCGCTCCGACGGGCACCTCTTGCGGCCCGCAGCTCACGCCCAGCGCGCGCGCGTCGCGGGCGTGAACGTGTTCGACCAGCCCCGCGAGCGGCATCAGGTTCGCCAGCGGGTCGTGGCCGTGCTGGAGGAAGTTGGCCGGGTCGTAGGTGACTTTGAGTGTGCCGTGGTCGAACGTCGCGAAGAACTCTTTCACCTTCGCCGCCGGGTCGAGGCCGATCTCCAGCGCCGCGAAGCAGCCGACGCGGTCCCCGAACGCGCCGATCGCCCCAAGCGCGTCGCGCAGGTGCATCTCGCGCGTCGCGGTGACGCCCGCGGCCGGCTCGTCGACCAGCTTCGGCAGCGGCAGCACGACGCGGCGCGCGCCCAGGTCGAACGCGAGTTGCATCGCCTTGCGCACGCGCTCGATGCGCTGTTGCAGGTCGTCGGACACATCCAACCCGCGGCGCATGGGCACGTTGAGCGCGGCCAAGTCGAGGTCGAAGGAACGGATCAGGTTACGGAAGTCGCGCCGACCGGTGGCGGTGAGCGCGTCCGGGGCGAGGTCGCCGACGGCGCTCACCTGCACGCCCCGCGCGCCCATGCGCGCCGCGGCGATGAGCGCCTGCCGCACGCTCAGGTTGGTAGACTCGACGACGATCCCGATCTTGAGAGGCTTCATGTCCGCGATTCTACCATAACCGCGGGTGCCGCGAGGAAGTGCGCGATCGGGTTCACCAGTTCGCGGAAGTCGCCGCTCGGCAGATGTACCGTGCGCCAGCGCGGGCTGCGGGTCCGCATGTGGTCGCGGTAGTCGGTCACGCTCACCCCGCGCATCAGGTAGATGCGGTGGCGGAACGCGAACAGGTCCGGCGTGTCCGGCGGCATCTCGACGTGCGGCGCGAGGTGGTAAACGAACGCCAGCACGCCGCGGTAGCCGGGGCCGAGGCGGTCGGCCCAGCGGTCCAGGCTGACCACGTCTTCGCGCTCGCACCAGTTGTGCCACACGGCCCGCGCCTTCCCGCCCGCGCCTGTGCCGGGGAACTTGCGGCCCTTCACGTCGACGACCAGCTTCGCCCCGCCCGGCGCGAGGGCGATGAAGTCCGGCGACTTGACCTCGCCGGGGTCGAGGTAACTGCGCCGCGCCTCCACCACCGGCACGACCGCGACGCCCCGCTCGCGCAGGTACGCCTCGAACGCCGCCTCGTAGTGGTTGTCGGCTTTCATGGCTCAGTCCAGTCGCTGTTCTTCGGGGTGAACGCGGATCGGGAGCAGTCGCACCTTGAACGGCTGGACGTTCGGCGTGTCGGCGCGCACGGGGAACTCGTCGCCCGGCGTCGCGGTGTCCGGTATCAGCACCGTCACATGCATCGTGGCGCTCAGGCGAATGGAGACCGCGCCGCCGGTCGAGAACGTGGCCGGCTCCGCGTACCAGGTGACGATCAGTTCGGTCGGGTCGTCGGGCGCGGCGTCTTTGGCCCACGGGCGCGACTGCTGCGGGGCGGTGGCGGCCCACGGGCGCGACTGCTGCGCGCTCACCCGCTCGTTATATGCGTCACACAGGCTCGCCGTTTGCATCTCGTCGTAGACGTGCGGGGCCAGCGCCCGCTGCTCGGCCAGTGCCTTCCGTTTGCCGAAGTCGTGCTCGTTCGGGTCGTAGGCCGCGACGAACCGCTTGATCCGCCGCAGCACGAGCCACCCGACCATCACCGCGACCAGCCCGCCGCCCGCGGTGATGCCGGACACCAGCCGCTCGTCCTTCATGAACAGTGTCATCACGCCGAAGACGAGGGCGACGAGTATGCCCAGTACGATCGGCAGGTAGCCGAACATGCAGCCGACGGTGTTGTACCGCGACTGCGCCACCAGTTTGCACATGTACGGCTGGTAGCGGTAGCAGTTGCGGCACGGGATCGCGTTGCACAGTTCGGGGTCGTTGAGCCGCGCCATGAGGTAGTCGCGCGCCCCCTGTTCGGCGGCGGCCTGTGCGCTCGCGTCGCCGGTGAGAAGCCCGGTCTCGACCGTGTGCCGGCCGGTCACGGTCTGCTCATAAACGGACTTGAAGTCGCAGCTCACGCAGTGGACCAACTGCGGGACGACGACCTTCACGGTCGCGGTGTACTCCGTGCTCATCTCGTCGCCTCACTCCTCGCCGCGCGAACCCGGCTCGTCTGTTGTGGGACCGGCACCTTAGCGCAGGGCCGCCTGAATCGCGCCGATCAGTTCACTTTCCGGCACTGCCGCTTCTTCGCGCTTCGCCAGGTTCTTCACCTTCCACACGCCCTGCTCGAACTCCGCGGGGCCGGCGATCACGGCCAGCTTGAACCCGCGCTTCTCCGCGTAGCCGAGCTGCGCGCCCACTTTCTTCGCGTCGGGGTAAACCTCAACGTTCACGCCGGCGGCGCGCAGGGCGCGGGCGATGCGCTGGTAGTCGCCGAGGCGGGTCGCGTCGAAGTTCACGACCAACACCTGCGCCGGGGTCGATTGCCCAGTGAGTAGCGGATGCTTCAACTCTTCCATCGCGGCGATGAGCCGGTCGAGGCCGAGCGACGCACCGACGCCGGGGAGCACCTGCTTCGTGTACTTGCTGGCGAGGTTGTCGTACCGCCCGCCGCTGCACACGCTGCCGATCCCCGGCAAGTCGGTCAGGAACGTCTCGTAGATGGTGCCGGTGTAGTAGTCGAGGCCGCGCGCGATACTCAAATCGATCTTGATGCGGCCGTCCGGCACGCCCGCGGCTTTCGCCACCGCGAGTAGTTCGCGCAACTGAGCGATTCCCGCCTCGATGAGCTTCGGGCCGCCATCGACGTTTGGGCCGCCTCGCTGCAACCCGACCACGGTTTTCACGCTCCCAAGAGCCGCTTCGAGGGAGTCAAGCGCGTCGGGGCCGCGAAGTTGCGTGAAACTCAGGACGGACTCGGCCGACATGAGCGGGACGTCCTGGCTCGTCATCTCGGCCAGAACCGCGTCCCGGCCGATCTTGTCGAGCTTGTCGATCGCGCGGAGAACGACCACCGATTTGTCGCGCAAGCCGAACGAGTCGAGAAGCCCGTTCAGCACCATGCGGTTGTTGACGCGGATCTCGAACTTGTCGAAGCCGATGGCGGTGAAGAGGTCGTTGATGACCAGCGCGGTTTCGATGTCGGCGGCGTTGGAGGTGGTGCCGATGGTGTCGAAGTCGCACTGCCAGAACTCGCGGTAGCGGCCCTTGCCGGGGCGCTCGCCGCGCCACACCGGGCCCATCGCGTACCGCTTGAACGGCGTGCCCAGTTCGTTGATGTACTGGGCGCTGAACCGCGCGAACGGCACCGTCAGGTCGAACCGCAAGCCCATCTCGGCGTCGCCCTCGCCGCGCGCGCTCTTCACGCGATAGACGAGCTTGTCGGACTCGTCGCCGCCCTTACCGAGCAGGACGTCGAGCGACTCGCACGCGGGCGTGTCGATGGGCGTGAAGCCGTAGGAGCGGTACACGTCGCGGGCGCGGCGCAGCACCTCTTCGCGCGCGAGCATCAGGGAGGGGAGGTAATCGCGAAAGCCGGACAGCGTGCGCGGCGTGACGAGCGTGGACATCGATGGCTCCGATTTTCCTGGGACCGCGGGCGTCTCGCACGCATGCCAAGACGTGCGAGGCCGCGTTGCGGTTCACCCGGAGCGATACGAGGCGCACAGCAGCGGGCGGGACGCCCGCGGTCCCAGGAGAAAACGTGTATCTTACGGGGCGTTCCGCTTGCGGGCGCTGACGCGCTCGAGGAAGCGTTGCTCCTCGTCGGTCAGCGAGCCTTTGCCACTGCGGGCGATCTTTTCCAACAACTGGTCGACGCGCTCCTCTTCCTGCTGGCGCTCCTCCGCGACGCGCGCGGCCTTGCGCGCGCGGCGGGCTTCCAGCCACCGCTTGATCGGTCCCGGGCGCTTGGGCTTGGGGGCCGGTTCGTCGTCCTTCTCCAGGCTCGTATACCCCGCGGAGAAGTCGTAACCGAACGGCCCCTCTTCCATTTCGAGCTGCATCAGCTTCATCGAGGCCGAGTACAGCATGAACAGCGCGAGGCCGAGGAACAGGGCTTCGTTGGCCGCGATGGACACGATCAGGAACACGATGGCGAACGCGAACCCGGTGTACGCGGCAACAACAACACCGCGCCGGTGGCCGGTTCGCGCCCAAATGAGCGATTGCAGCAACTGCCCGCCGTCGAGCGGGTACGCGGGGATCATGTTGAACAGGAACAGGAGCCAGTTGAGCCAGAAGATGCGGAACGCCCACACCGCCCAGGTGGGCACAACGGCCCGCTCGTAGCCCATCTCGGTAACGGCCTTCTCGTACTCCGCCTTCTGGGACAGTTTGGGGAACGAGTGCGCCCCGTGCTGCTTCTCGTACTCGGCCCGCTTGTCGGTGAACTCCTTGAGCGTCGGCTGCTCGTCCGTGCCGGCCTTGTACAGCCGCGCCATCGAGGAACTGGTGTAGGTTCGGTTGTCCTTGAAGTTGGTCATCTCGGCGCGGTGCGGGTCGGCGAGCGGGTTCAGGCTGGGGTAGAACCCGCCGTAAATGAGCGCGCCCGCGCAGACCGTGCAGATCAGCACGTTCACCGCGGGGCCGGCGGCGACGGTCACGAACAGCGCCTTCCACCGCTGCGGGATCTCGGTGTACGCCAGCCCGCCCAGCGGCCAGATGAGGATTTCGCGCGCGTCGCCGCCCACATAGCGGGCACCGAAGCAGTGGCCGAACTCGTGCAGCAAGATGCTGCCGAACAGTACCACCACCGTGAGCAGGAACATGTCGAGCCACCACACCCCGTCGTACTGCGGCAGCGAGAGCTGGCGCAGGAACAGGCCGATGGTGATGACGAAGAAGAAAACGTGTACCCGGACCAGAATGCCGAACGCCCGGAACACCGGGATCGACCAGCTCATCGGATCGCGCATCGGATCGAACTCGCTCTCGCGCCGCGAACGGGTTGTCGGCGGACAACTGCTAATCTACCATCGCGGGGGTGGAGTCGCAATTCCGCCGCGCGCAAGGAGTTTCCCATGTCGGTCGAAGTGGTTCACGTCGGGCGGCGGATTCGCGTGGAGGTGAACACCCTGCGCACGCCCGACGGCAAGGAGATCCGCCGCGACGCGATCCGCCACCCCGGCGCGGTCGTAATCCTGCCCGTGCTGGACGCGGAGCGCGTCGTGCTGCTGCGCAACTTCCGCTTCGTGCTGAACGAGACGCTGTGGGAAGTGCCGGCCGGGACCGTCGAACCGAACGAGCCACTCGAAGCGTGCGCCCGGCGCGAGTTGCTCGAAGAGACCGGCTACACCGCGGCGAAGTGGCGCGGCCTCGGCTACCTGTACGCCTCCCCCGGTGTGCTGGACGAGAAACTGCACCTGTTCGTCGCGGAGGAGCTGACGCCCGGCACCGCGCGGCCCGAACCGGACGAGCAACTCGAACCCGTCGTCGTGCCACTGGCGGACGCGATCCGCATGTGCCTCGACGGGACCATCCGCGACGCCAAAACCGTCACGTCGCTGTTGCTGTGGGAAAGACTCCGGGGCGAACGGCCGGTGTAAGCCGGCCGATTCTTGGCTCGCCCTCACCGGCCGTTCGCCTACTTCACCTCCACGGTGGCCGTAGCCTTACCGTTCTCGATGAACGCGACCTTCTTCACCTTGTCCTTCGGCACGCTAATGATGAGCGGGCTGGCGAAGGTCGCGGTGCCCGGCGGGCCGGCGGTCGCCTTGTACGCCACGTACAGCGTGCCGTCCTTGTCCAGCGTCACCTTCTCGACCGCGTACGTCGTGATCGCGTTGCCGCGGGTGATCGTTGCCACCACGAGGTTCTTCTCGAACGTCCCCTTCTGCACCACGTTCGGCTTCTTGCCCATCACGAACCCGGCCCCGAACACCTTGTCGAAGGCGTCGAAGGTGCCGAGCGCGAGGAACGACTGGTTGCCCACCAACCCGGCGTTGTTCTTCTCGAAGTGGCCGGTGTGCAGGGCGTACTCGACCTTCTCGCCCTTCGCCTCGTCCGCGCCGCGCGCGGACAGCGGGACGAGAGCCAAGCAGACGACGAGCGCGGTGCGAACCATTGAAGTGCCCCACAAGAGGAAGGTTGAGTTAGCCGCGAGCCGCAGGCGAGCGCGCACCCGCCTAATTCGGCAACGGATTCGGCGCTTGAAACGTCTCCGGCGGTTCGGCCTTCGCCACGATCACGACGCCCTGATCGGTGACCACGAACCCGCGGCGGCGGTCGAAGTCCGCGTCGTGGCCGAGCACCGTGTACGGCGGAATCTTCACGTCCTTGTCGATGATCGCCCGGCGGATGCGGCAGTACCGGCCCACGTCCACGCCGTCGAGCAGGATCGAGTCCTCGACCACCGCGTAGCTGTTCACGCGGACCCGCGGCGACAGGATGCTGCGCCGGACGTGCCCGCCGGAGACGATGCACCCGGGGCACACGATGCTGTCCATCGCCTCGCCGCGCCGGGCATGACCGGGCGGCCCGTCGGCGGTGAACACGAACTTCGGCGGCGGCAACTGTGGCTGCAAGGTGCGGATCGGCCAGCTCGCGTCGTACAGGTTCAGCACCGGCTCGATGGCGATCAGGTCCATGTTCGCCTGATAGTAGGCGTCGAGCGTGCCCACGTCCCGCCAGTACGGCACCGCCTTGCGGTTCTGGTCGAGGAACCGGTGGGCGATCACCCGCTGGCCGTCCGCGAGCATCTGCGGGATGATGTTCTTGCCGAAGTCGTGGTCGCTGCTGGTCCGCGCCGCGTCCTGGCACAGCAGCTCGAACAGGAGCCGCGTGTTGAAGACGTAAATGCCCATCGACCCCAGCGCGTGGTGCGCGTCACCGGGCATCGGGTCCGCGGTCTTCGGCTTCTCCAGGAAGTTCACGACGCGGTCGTCGCTCGCGGTCTGCATGATGCCGAAGTGCCGCACGTCCGCGAGCGGCACCGGGATGCACCCGATGGTCACGTCCGCGCGGCGGTCGATGTGCGCGCGGATCAAGTGGCCGTAGTCCATCGTGGAGAAGTGATCGCCGGCCAGGATCACGACGTACTCGGCCCGCTCGCGCTCGATCGAGTAGATGTTCTGGTAGATCGCGTCCGCGGTGCCCTTGTACCACGTTTCGTCGATCCGCTGCTGCGGGGGCAGCACTTCGACGCTCTCGCCCAGTTCCGTGCTGAGGTAGTTCCAACCGAGGCGGATGTGGCGGTCCAGGCTGCGCGACTTGAACTGCGTCAGCACCATGACGCGGCGCAGGTTGCTGTTGATGCAGTTGGAGAGCGTGAAGTCG
>SXHE01000640.1 GCA_005773755.1 Planctomycetia bacterium | reverse complement strand
GGATACCGCCGCCCCGACGGATCACGCGGGTCGGGAATTGTGGCCAGAACCTCCGTCAGTGACGGCGCGGCGTCCATACCGGTCTCCCATAAAAGGACCGGAGGCCAATACCCAAACTTCGCCCAACCGCCAAGACCAACGGACTAAACGGCCCTGCGTGCTCCCGCGCCGACCTGACAGCGAAGCGGGGCATTTACGAGGAGGTTGCACAAGTCACCGCGACCTACAAGCGGGCGATTCACAACTCGTAGCACAACAAGCCGGTGTCAGAACGTCGCCGCGCGCGCCGAAGTGGAAAATCTCAAAACCTTGCACAAGGTATCATCGCCTGAGCGTCATTGTGTCGCCCTCATGTCCCGCGTGGCGCGCGGTTCTGCTCGCCACTACCGGAATACTATACGCGCGTGTAATGCGGGTCAAGGGCGGTTGCGGGGAAAATTACTCCGGCTTCAGCACAACGCGGAAGCCGAATGTGCCTTTGACTTCCATCGAGTCGCGCACTGTCAACCAGGAATACACTTCCGCGTTATCCATCCCCGGTTTCGGGAGCTCATAGATTGAAGTGCCGTCATAGCCGAATCCGACGACGCGGGCACTAGTGGCACCGCCAACGCGCGTATCGAGACTGAGTTGTCTTTCGTACTGGTCTTCGCAGAGCCACTCTTGGCCGTTCGAGACCAGTTGGTGTACCCCCCACGGGCTGCTCTTATCGCCCTGCGCGCGCGGATCGCGGATCGGTAACGGGCCATCTGGGTAATCGAGCGCAAGTTGCCGCGCGACGAACAACGGCTTCATGACCGTGGCACCTCCGGCTTTCTGTTCGTCTGTGGCAGCTATTCCTGCGGGCCCCTGTGTTACTCCCTTTTCTTTCACCCCTGCGGCTTTTAGCCACTGGAGATACGTCGGAGGCTTACCTCCCAATGTGGACGCGACAAGGAACGCTTCGGGCAGCGTGACCCCCAGTACCGGCAGGTCGGCATCAACGCCGGTGACTTGAAGTTTCTTCCCTCCCTTGTCCAATCGCCACTTTTCTGGACGCCATGACAAGTTCGTTCGGCTCACTTCTCCACTGGGCTCGTTCTTGAGTTGATCCCAGATGGTCGCGAATACCTTGTTCGTGACCTTGTGTTCGAGAATATAGAAGTGCTCCGGGTCGTTCGGATTCGTCTTGTGTACAAGCATGGCTACCAGCACTTCGTCGCCGACCTTGCGTGTCAACCGCTTGTGGTATTGTTTACCGCCGAACTCCCTCACCTCGCTCGTAGGGTCGCCAACCCAGCCCTCGCACTTCGCGAACGGCTTCTCTGGCGGCACGACTATCGGCCTCTCCACGATCTGCGGCTTCTCTTTCTCCTTCTCCTCTACCTTCGGCGGCTCCTTGCTCAGTTGCGACCAGAGCGTGACGACGCTGGCCGCGATCACGATCAGGAACGCGACGATGCGCAGCAACATGCCGGTCGTTGATGTTTCCCGCACCTTCGGCGGTTCCATCAGGATCACGGACGGCGGTGTCGGCGGGGGCGGGAACACCGCGGCGCGGAGCGCCTTCGCGAACGCGGCGCAGGTCGGATAGCGGTCGTCCGGGTTCTTCGCCAGCGCCTTCAGCAGCACCTCTTGTTCGGGCTTCGGCAGCGGGTCCAGGTTCGGTGTGTCGTGGATGTGGCTGTTTGCCATGTCCACCAGGACGTTGGTCGCGAACAGGTGCCGGCCCAGCCGGGCGCGTATGTAGGTCGCGGCCAGGCTGTACTGGTCGCTCTGCAAACTCACTTTCTGCTTCCACATCTCCGGGGCCATGTACGCCGGCGTGCCCACGGTGTTGCCCACCGCGGTCATGGTGTGCTCGTGGAGCCGCGCGAGGCCGAAGTCGCCGACCTTCGCATACCCGCGCAGCATCAGGATGTTTTCCGGCTTCACGTCGCGGTGCGAGACGTTCTGCTCGTGAAGGTAGTCGAGCGCTTCGCCCGCCTGCTCGAACAGCGAGATCAGCTCTTCTGGCGGCACCCCCGGTTTGCCCTGCTTGTTGTGGTGCTCGATCCGGTCCGCGAGGCTGCAATCGGCCAGGTCCATCACGATGACGAGCTTGTCGTCGAACACCCAGTAGGCGTTGGTTTTCAGCAGGAACGGGTGGGCCAGTTGCTTGATCGCCTCGAGCGCTTCGAGTTCGCTCTGGCTGGCCGGGTGATCGACGGTCCGGAGGATGCGCTTGATGGCGACCTTCACCCCGCCGGGGGCGAGCGCCTCGAACACCTCGCCGAACGCTCCACTGCCGAGCCGTCGCACGAGCTGATAGGGGGCGTCGTTGGGCAACAGGTCCGACGGCATCGCGGACTTGTTCGGGTCGATCTTCAAGCCGGGCCGCGGCTTGGCGGGCGTGGCCTTGCGGCCGTCGATCAGTGTGCTGGCGCGCGGCAGGTCGAGTGGGTTCACGGGCGTAACGGGCGTCGGCTCGCTGGCCCCGGCCCCGGTCGCGGCCAGCGGCCCCTGCTGAGACAGGTACTCTTTCAGCGCGCCGAACTGCGACGGGAACCAGCGCTCGTACTCGGTCAGCGCCGGCTTGTCGGTGTACTGGTGCCGCAGCCGGTACTCCGCCGCGAGCAGCGCGACCGGCATCGCGTTGGTCGACAGTTCGTCGGGAAAGTCGTTGACATAGCGCTCGCAGCGGAACGGGAGCTTGGCCGCGGCCCGGCGCTCCATGTCGGCGGTGATGATGCGCACGAGCGCGAGGGGGCGGTGCCGCGCGCCGGGGGGCGGCAGGAACCACTCCAGCCCGGTCGAGCCGTCGGGCTTCCACGCCGCGACGAACCGCTCGGTGCGACTGTTGAGGTCGGCCGTCTCTTCGTCGGTCAGTTGGCCCAGCTCGCTCAGCCCGGCCATAGATGCGCTCTCGCGGTGGTCGCGGACCCAGGGTGATAGGGACATGATAGCCGGGCGCGCGGGTTCGCGGAGGAGAGAAGTCCGGCACCGGGCCGGCGCGGGTGCCGGTTGTAGTGGCCCGTCACAACCGGAGCGCAACAGCGGCGCGGAGTTGCGCGGCGTTCATTTCGCCGCGCCCGGTCCCTATAGTAGCGGTACCTCTCAAAACGAATCAGCATGGCTTGCGGTCGGGAGTCGCGCATGGCGGAACAGGAAGACGGTCACCTCGACATCGACGCCGTTCTGAAGATCGCGAACCTGGCCCGCATCGGCATCACGCCCGAGCAGGCGGTCGCGTTCAGCACCCAGATCAGCTCGATCCTGGTTCACTTCAAGCAGCTCGCCGAAGCCGCGATTCCCGATGGCACGAACACCGTCGGTGCGTTCGGCGGCGAAGACCTGCTGCGCGACGACGTGGTGAACCGGACCATGACCCGCGACGAGTTCCTCTCTCTCGTCCCGAAAACGCACGGCGCGTTTGTCGTCGTTCCCGCCGTGATGCAACAGTCGGAGCACTAACGTGGCGCACCCGCCGTTGACCCTGGCCCGCGCCACCGAACTGCTGCGCACGCGGCAGGCCAGTTCCGTCGAACTCACGAAGCAGTGTCTTGAACGCATCGACGCGGCCGAGCCGAACCTGGGCGCGTTCCTCACGATCACCGAGGAGCACGCGCTGAAACAGGCAAAAGCTGCGGACGAGCGCCTCGCGCGCGGCGATGACGTCGGCCCGCTGACGGGTGTGCCCTACGCCGTCAAGGACTGCCTCAACACCACCGGACTGCGCACCAGCGCGGCCTCGAAGATTCTCAACGACTACATATCGCCCTACGACGCGACCGTGATCCGCACGCTGAACGATGCCGGCGCGGTGATGGTCGGCACGCTGAACCTGGACGAGTTCGTCATGGGTTCATCGTGCGAGAACTCCGGGTACTTCCCGTGCAAGAACCCGTGGGACCACGGGCGCGTGCCGGGCGGCTCCAGCGGCGGGTCGGGTGCGGCCGTGGCCGCGGACCTCGTGCCGTACACGCTGGGCGAAGACACCGGCGGCTCGATCCGCATGCCG
>SXHE01000639.1 GCA_005773755.1 Planctomycetia bacterium | reverse complement strand
GTGGTGCCGCCGCGGTACCGCGGCACTATAGCCCGGCGGTGCCGTGAGCCTTCCGCGCACCAGGTCGAGAAGTAGACCGCGGCCCGACACGCATTTCTACAGGAACATCATCATGCGCTTCCTCTCGCTCGTCGCCGGCGCGCTCGCGCTGGCCCCTTTCGCACGCGCCGCGGACAAGAACGATCCGCCCATCGAGCAACAGCCGACCGACCCGAAGGTGCCGAAGGTCGTGCTCATCGCCGGGTCCGGCTACTTCAAGCCCGGCGAGCACGACTACGTCGCCGGGTGCGCGGTCCTCGCGGACCTGCTCAAGCAGAACGGCGTCGCACCGGTGCTCGCGCTCGACTGGCCCAAGAAGGCCGAGACGCTCGCCGGGGCGAAGGCCGTCGTGTTCCTCTTCGACGGCGCGGAAAAGCATCAGGTGCTGAAAGAGAAGCGGCTGCCGGCGCTCCAGAAGCTGATGGACGACAAGGTCGGTCTCGTGCAACTGCACCAAACGGTCGAATACACGAAGGACTTCGGCGACAAGGCGCGGGCGTGGGCCGGCGGCGCGTGGGAGAAGGGCTCCGGCGCGCGGGCGCACTGGATCGACGAGTTCGCCACGTTCCCCGATCATCCGACGTGCCGCGGGGTGACGAAGTTCAAGATCGACGACGGCTGGTTATACCAGAACACGTTCGTACCGGACCTGAAGGGCGTCACGCCGCTGTTGCGGACGTGGAACCCGAAGGCCGCGGTAAAACCGGCCGGCGGGCAAGACGTGGTGGCGTGGGCCTACGAGCGCGCCGAGGGCGGGCGCTCGTTCACCTTCACCGGGGCGCACCTGCACGCCAGCTTCGCACAGGAGGGCTACCGGCGGTTCCTCGTTAACGGGGTACTGTGGGCCGCGGGCGCGGACGTGCCGAAGGCCGGGGCGAAGGTCGCCCTCGACGCCGACGAGCTGCCGAAGTACCTCAAACCCGCGCCGAAGAAGAAGTAGCGCTACTCGCGGACCTGCATCCGGTTCAGGTCGTCGCGCACCGCGCGCAGCCCGAGCGCGCACACCTCGAACTGGTCGCTCAGCCGCCGGTACAGGCCGGCCTCCGCGTCGTGGTGCTGCTGCTCCTCCATGCGGCTCGTGAGCAGGTACCCGCGCTTGCCCTGTGCGGTGTAGCTCACGAAGGCGTCCTTACCCGCGCGTGACCGCTGCCGTTCGACGGCTTCCGGGTACACGCCGGTCCAGAACAGCGCAAAGTCGCCGATGTGCCGGTAGTAGTCGCGCCGGGTGCGCCCGCCGGCGGGCAACCGCTCGGCCTCGATCACCAGTTCCGCCAGTTCCGTGAGCGGGCGACCGGAAGCGCCGCGGAGCTGGTACAGGTCGTCGTTGTGAACGAACCGGGCGAGCAGCCCGGACAGGTAGTCGATCAGGGGCGGGTCGGCCACGCCGAGGTGGGAGAAGAAGGCGTGTTCGGCAAGCCCCGCGAACAGCCGCCGCAGCGGGTGCTCTGGGGGTGGTTCCCACATGGTCGCGGGTCCTCCGTAGACGGTTCGTGCGCGGGCGACCTGCTATCAGAATGACGCACGGCACGTATAAATACAACACGCGAGTGGCAAGATCAGAAAACGGAATGTCCGATTTGCGCTCACTGCTTCCAGTCAGGGAACGCCGGGCGCGGATCAGGTTGCGCGCCGAAGCGCCCGGTCCGGTTCGCCGCTCGACCCGGAGACACGTTCGGGGCGTCGGTGCTCGCGAGCCGTGCCGGGGCTGGAGTCGCTGGAGTCGCTGGAGGACCGCGTGGTTCCGGCACCGACGCGTCGAACGCAGACAGTTTCGCCGAGATGCTGAACTGTACCTGAAGGCCCCGGAAGACGAACTCTACCAGCCCACTTTGCTGGCCTAAGTTTTTTTCGCACACCGGCTTTTCCTCCGTAATTTTTCGGGCCGCCACACGCTGAAGAGAGTGTGGGCGACACCCACACGTCCGACCTTCCCAACCAACTGCTTGCATCGGGTCCGGTAAACGAGGTGGCCCAGCCGCCCCGGAGACGGTGCGCGCCCAAAACCGGCCCTGAGGAGTTTCCAATGACCACGGTTGCCATCATCGTCGCACTCACGGCATTCCTGTTCGCCTTGCAACACACGGTGCGGCGCACCAACCGGTGGCTGTTGTGGCTCGCCTACGGCGTCATCCCGGCCGCACTCGCGGCCCACTGGGTCAGCAACAACGACTTCGGGCCGTTCGTGTGGATCAAGCTCATCTCGGTGTTGTTCTGCGTCTGCTACGGCACTGCCGTCCGCGACACGGCACTGGGGAAACGGTCGTGGGGGCGGAGCGTGCTCACCGTGCTGTTGGCGCTAAACATTCTGGAAGCGGTCGTGCTCGATTGCCTCGGTGGGACCCTCGCTCACGCGCTCAACGCAGTCGCGGGACTGGCACTGGTCGCCGCACTGCCGCGGACCCTGGATGTGTCGCGAATCGTCGCCGACGCGCACGTTCGCGACATCCAGTTCCGCGGCGTCTCGTTCCAGTGGATCATCGGCTACTCGGTGTGGAACTGGACCTTCGTGTATCTGAACTACCCGGAATTCGCCGGGCACCACATCGCGGTTCTGCTCTCGTGCGTGCTCGTGGGTGCGATCGATTCGCGCCTCTGGCTCCAGGCCCGCGCGTGTACGCTCGGCGCGCACCTCATGCTGATGGTCACCTTCCCGGAACTGATCCGTTCGGGGCTGGACACGTCGAGCTGGAGTGATCCCGTCGTCGGGCTGTTCGCGGCGTTCGTGGCCCTCGGCGTGGCCGGGAGCGCGCTTCGCCCCCGGCTCGCTCCGGTGACCCCGGTGCTGGCAGCCGCTTGACTCTCCTTCGCTCCGGGGGACAATGACGGCCGTTGCCCGACCGTCATTCCTCTCTCGGAGCCTCTCCACATGGCCACCGCTACCGCGCCAGCCGCCAAGCCCAAGCACGCCAAGCCGAAGGTTGTGGAGCAGAAGATGCTCATCGGCGGGAAGTGGGTGGGCAGCGCGTCCGGCAAGACCTTCGACACCACCGACCCGACCGACGGCTCGCTCATCTGCCGTGTGGCCGAGGGCGACAAGGCCGACATCGACCTCGCGGTGAAGGCCGCCCGCACTGCTTTCGAAGACGGCCCGTGGTCGCGCATGAGCGCGGCCGACCGCGGCCTGCTGCTACTCAAACTCGCGGACGCCGTCGAAGCGCACAAGGACGAACTCGCGGCGCTGGAGTCGCTCGACAACGGCAAGCCCATCGCCGACTCGCTCGCCGCCGATCTGCCGCTGACCATCGCCTGCTACCGCTACTACGCGGGCTGGGCCGACAAGATCACCGGCCAAACGCTCCCCATCGCCGGGCCGTACTTCAGCTACACGCGGCACGAACCGATCGGCGTCGTCGGCCAGATC
>SXHE01000638.1 GCA_005773755.1 Planctomycetia bacterium | reverse complement strand
GTCTCGGTCAGCCGGTGCTTGTCCTGCAACCGCTCGACGAACGCCACGTCCGCTTTCATCTAGGCCGCGGGGGGCGTGCGGCCCGTTGTGAGGCGGATCGCCAGCTTCACCTGCGCCGTCAGGTCGTTGGGCGCGTCTTTCTGTAGGCGCTTGGCGAACGCCTCGGCTTGCTCGTTAGCGAACTCGCCGTTAAGCAGGCCGAGTGATTGCGTGGGCACCGTAGTGACGTAGCGCACCGGGCAACTGCTGTCCGGGTCCGGCTGGTCGAAGCCGACGAGGATCGGCACGCGCAGCGCCCGCTTGACGTGCGCGTACACGCTGCGGCGGTTGCCCTCTTCCGGCGGCGACGTGGGCCAGCCTTGCCCCGGCACCGACTGCCCGGCGAGCACTTCGCGCGGAATCTTGGGGTAGGTGCTCGGCCCGAACTGCTTCAGGTTCAGAGAGCCGCTGACGGCGAGGATCGAGTCGCGGACCTCTTCGCCCGACAGCCGCCGCATGTTGAACCGCCACAGGAGCGCGTTCGACGGATCGGCCTTCAGGTTCGCCTCGTCGCCCTGTGACGAGAGTTGGTAGGTGGCCGACAGCATGATGAGCTTGTGGAAGCGCTTGAGCTTCCAATCACCCGCCATGAAGTCGGACGCCAGCCAGTCGAGCAGTTCGGGGTGCGTGGGCTGTTCGCCGAGCTTGCCGAAGTCGTTCGCGGTGGGCACGATGCCCTTGCCGAAGTGGTACTGCCACACGCGGTTGACGAACACGCGCGCGGTGAACGGGTTCTTGTCCGACGCGATCCAGTTTGCGAGCACCGTGCGCCGCCCGCTGGCCTTCGCCCCGGGCGCGGGCGCGGGGATGACCGGGTCCGGCAGGCCGAGCACTTCGGGGAAGCCGGGCTTCACCTCTTTGCCCTTCGCGTGCGGGCTGCCGCGCACCAGCACGTGCGTCGTGGGCGGGTTCTTGTCGCAGTTGTTCACCGACAGCGCGAGCTGCTGGCCCGGCGGGGCCGGTTTCTTGTTCAGCTCCACGCGCTCGGCCTTCATCGCGTTGTACTCGTCCTTCTGCTTCCCCTTCAACAGCGGGATCACCTTCTTCTCGACCACCTGCGGCCGGTCCACGCCCTCCGCGGCGCGCTGGTCTTCGGCCGGCAGCGTCTTGATGATCTCGTTTTCAATCGCCTCCATCAGCTTCTTGATCGCGACGACGCGGGCCTCGCGCTTCTTCAGGTCGGCCTCGTACACCTGCCGCTGATCGGGGGGCGTGATGTCGCTGAGGCTGTTGGCCGAGCGCACGTTGCGGTCGTTCGAGTACGGCCGGATGTCGCGCACGAACGCGACCATCCTGTAGTAATCGGTCTGCGGGATCGGATCGACTTTGTGATCGTGGCACCGGGCGCAGTTGAACGTGGTGGCGAGGAACGTTTGCCCGGTGGTCGCGACGATGTCGTCGTACCCGTCGAACACCGCGAGCAGCGGGTCCGCGGGTTCGTCGTCCCAGATGCCCAGCCGGTAGAACCCGGTGGCGATGACCGCGTCCGGGTTGTGGCCCGGCATCTCGTCGCCCGCGAGCTGTTCCTTGATGAACTGCGTGTACGGCTTGTCCTCGTTGAAGCTCTTGATGACGTAGTCGCGGTAGCGGTAGGCGTAGGGCTTTGGGCCGTCGCGCTCGTAGCCGTTGGTTTCGCCGAAGCGGACCACGTCGAGCCAGTGCCGGCCCCACTTCTCACCGTACTGCGGACTCGCGAGCAGCCGGTCGAGCAGCTTCTCGTAAGCGTCCGCGTCCTTGCTGTTCACGAACGCATCGACCTCGGCCGGCGACGGCGGCAGGCCGGTCAGGTCGTAGGTCGCGCGGCGGATCAGCGCGGCCCTCGCCGCGGGCGCGACCGGCTTCAGGTTCTTCGCTTCGAGCTTCGCCAAGATGAAGGCGTCAATCGGGTTCTTGACCCACTCCTTCGCCTTCACGTCGGGCGCGGGCGGGTTCTTCACGGGCTGGTAGGCCCAGTACCGCTTCCCGTCCTGCCCGCCCTTCGGCGGGGGCTTCACGCCGCCGACGCCGCCGATGCGGTCGTCCGAAACCGGCAGCCCGTCCTTCACCCACTTCTCCAACGTGGCAATGTCCTTGTCGGACATTTTCCCCTTCGGGGGCATCTTGTGGTTTTCGTCCTTGTAGTGGATGAACTTGAGGAGCAGGCTGTCGGCGGGCTTGGCGAGATCGACCGCGGGGCCGGTCTCGCCGCCGTCGAGCGCGCCCTTGCGCGTGGACAGGTCGAGGCCGCCCTTGAGCTTGTCCGGTTCGGCCCCGTGGCACTTGAGGCAGTTCTTTTCGAGAACCGGCAGCACGTCCTTCTTGAAGAAGTCGACCTGCGCCGCGGTGAACTTCGGCGCGGGTTCGGGCTTCTTGTCGTCGTTCGCGCGCGAGCGCACGCCCGGCGCGACGGCGAACAGCCCAACGGCGAGCGCGGCGAGTGCGAGGCAGCGTGTGGTCATGGCAATCCTCTTGGCGAGCGGGGGGCGTAAGCCCCCTGTTCTCTCAACACGCGAATAACGAACAGGGGGCTTACGCCCCCCGCTCGCCATCTCTTCACCTTACGGCGTTTCCACGGTGACCGCCATCACGATGGGCGCGGTGCGGTCGGTGCCTTTCACGAACTCGATGGTCTTCACCACGGCGTCCGGGCGCTTCGGGCTGACGCTCAGGTAGCGGAGTTGCTGGCCGCGGAGCGAGAACGCGAACTTGGAGCCGGGCACGTCCACTTTGCGGATGTAGTCCGCGAAGTGGACCGCGTTCCGCAACTCGTGGTCTTCGGTCTTCCCGTCGTCGTAGGTCAGGCGGACGATCATCGTCAGCGACTTCGGCGCGGTGGCTTCGAGCGCGCCCCACCCGCTCACGCCGCTCAGCAGGTGGATCGCCTTCGCCTTGCCGTTGAAGGGCAGGCTCACAGATTTCGGCATCTTCGGTGGGATCACTCCGTTGGGGCCGTTGAGCATGATCGCGTTCTTCACCGTGTCCTTCGCGGGATCGACCAGCACGAACGGCACGCCGTCGAACACCTTCGGCTTCCAGTCGGGGAAGATCAGCCGCTCCGTCGTGCCGCCGGCGTCGAAGAACATGTCCTTCGTGCTGATGACGGTCGCGACCTTGCTCAGTTCCAGCGGAACGAACTTACCCTTCTGCGACAAGAATTCGAGCAAATCGGCCAGTTCCCCCGGCTTCATGATCTTCTCGAAGCCTTCGGGCATCAGCGACTTGTCCGTCTCCTTCATGCTCACGATGTCACTCTTGGCGATGGCGTGCTTCTTGGCCTCCGCGTCGATGATCTCGGTCGTGGTGCCGGTTTGCGCGCCGAGGATGCCGAGAATGGTGCGCTCGTCCGCGGTCGTGACGCGATACAGCTTGAAGTTGCCCTCCACGCTGCGCGACGGGTCGAGAATGGCAATCGCCAGTTCATCGCGCGGGTGAACGCCGAAGCCTGTCAGGTCCGGGCCGATGGTCGTGCCCTCGGTGCCGTGCTTGTGGCACTTGGCGCAGTGCGCGACGAACATCTTCTTGCCGTTCTCGACGCTCCCGGCCTTGTGCAGCGCGACCTTCAACTCTTCGATCACCTTCTGCCGGTCGGGGCTGGGCAGCCCGCCGCCCTGCGCCAGCAGCTTCTTCGCGCGATCCGCGAGGCCCGTATCCGGGTGCGACGCCAGCGCCGTGCGCTGGTCGAGCGCGAGCATGTCGAAGCGGAGCGTGCCCTTCTCGACCGCGTCGAGGAACGCCTTCGCGGAGTCGGCCTTCGCCAGCACGAGGCGCAATGCCGCCGGCCGCGCGCTCGGCGGCAGGTCTTTCAGCTTTGCCACCACCGCGACGCCCACACCCTTTGCCTTAGATTGCGAAAGCGCCTCGAAGATTCCGGCCGTGAGTGCGGGCGAAGCCTCTGCTGTGACCGCCGCGAGCAGTTTGTTGGCCGCGTCGTCGCTGTCCGGCTGGAACTCGATCACCTGCTGGGCCGCGCTGACGCGGTCGGCGTCCTTCGCCTTCGCGTCGGCGAGCGTGGCGAACGCGGCCTTCGTGATCTCCGCGAGCTGCGCGTCGATCCCCTTCACGCCCCACGTCGAAGCGAGCTTCAGAAGCCGACCGCGAGAGGTGGCCGTGAGCTTCGCCAACAGTTGCCCAACAGCCTTGTCCGCTTCCGGCGCGAGCGTGACGGTTTTCCCGCTCGGCCACCCCGCGGAGAGGCCGTTGATGACCGCATCAGCAGTGGCGGGCCGGCCCTGAGCGACTTTGGGGAGCAGCGCCGCGAGGTCGTCGGCCCCGGCCCGCGCGGCGTAGTTCCGCGCAACGGCCTCGACCACGGCCAGCACGTCCGACTGGTCCGTGAGTTGAACAATTTCCGCGAGGAAGAACCGGTCGTGCGCCGCGGCGGCCGCGCTAAGCGCCGCTTGCAGGCCGGTCTCCGTGTACCCGCGGGCCGACACCACGCGCCCGAGTTGTTCGCCCCCGACCGGGCTTGCCGGCAGTTCGGACAGGGCCAGCAACAACGCGCGTCGCACCTTCGGCTCTGCGTCCGTAACGAGACCCACGGGAAGTTGAGCGAACCACTTGTCCTGACGCGGCAGCACCTCAAGCGCGACCTGCCGCACAGCGGCCGACGGGTGTGCGAGCGCCGCAACGGTCGCCTTCGCCGCGTTCTCGTTCTTGCCGTCCAGCGCGCCAATCAGTTGTAGCGTCCGCAGCGCGTGGACCGCACCCGCGTTCAGCCCGGTTTCATCAACCGTCTTGTCTTCGAGAAGTTTGATGAGCGCCCCAACACTATCGGCCTTCGCATCCGTGGCGAGCAGCCGCTGCGCGTGCAGCCGCCAGGTCATGTTCGGGTGCTTCAGCGCGGCGACTAGCTCTTCCGGCTTCGCGCCCTTTAGCGTGAACGGCTTCTCGTCCTTCGCTTTCTTGTAGACGACGCGGTAGATGCGGCCGTGGGTCTTGTCGCGCAGTTCCGTTTCGTAGGCGTTGCCCTTGCCGTTCTTGAAGCCGGCCGGCGTCGGGTTGTGCTGCACGATGAAGCTGTACCAGTCGATCACCCACATGTGCCCGTCCGGGCCGACCTGCGCGTCGATCGGCGCGCACCACTCGTCGTCGCTCGCCACGAGGTTCCAGCCGTAATCGGCGCGGAAGCTGGTGCCACTGGGCCGCAGGGTCATGGTCGCGGTCAGGTGGCCGGTCGGCTCGGAGATGAACGCGGTGCGGTTCCAGTACTCGCGCGGGTAGGTGCGCGCGGTGTAGATGGAGACGTTCGACGCGGCCGTGAACCCGCCGTGCCAGTCCACCTGCCGCACCTTGTCGGTAATCGGCTCGATGTGGTTGTCCGCCGCGATGTTCTGCAACACCGACGGCGACAGCCCCTTCACCTTCTCGTAGTAGCGGTTCGGGATCGGCATGTGAACGAGCGGACAGCCGTTCGCGGTGCTGCCGAACAGCTCGCCCGATTCGTCGAAGCACAGGCCCCAGGTGTTGTTGCTCGTGCTGCGCAGGAACTCCAGCTTCGTCACGACCATCTCAGAAGAACCCCTCCCCCCATCCCCCTCCCCTAAGAAGGGAGGGGGAGCCGGAGTGTCTTTGCCTTCTGCCCCTCCCTTCTTAGGGGAGGGGTTGGGGAGGGGTTTCTTCGCGACCGCTTCCACTTTGAAGCGGTAGAAGCCCTGCTTGAAGCTGTGGCGCTCGCCGCCGACGGTGCCGTTGAACCCGGCGTAGCCGACCGCGCCGTAGACCCAGTTGTCGAACCCGTAGTGGAGGTTGCTCGGCCCGGCGTGCGTGTCGCCCGTGCTCCACCCGCGGAACAGTTCCTGGCGGATGTCGGCCTTGCCGTCGCCGTTGGTGTCCTTGAGGAACAGCGTGACCGGGGCCTGATGCACGATCAGCCCGCCCGCGTAGGGCAGCACGCTGGTCGCGATGCTGAGCTTGTCCGCGAACGTCGTCACCTTGTCGCACTTGCCGTCGCCGTCGGTATCCTCGCACAGCAAAATCTTGTCGTTGCCGCGCCCGGCGGGTTGCATGTCGTTGGGGTAATCGACTGTGACCGACACGTACAGCCGGCCGAACTCGTCCCACGCCATCGCGATGGGCTTCCCGCCCAACTCCTTCTCCGTCACGAACACCTTCACCTCGAAGTCCACCGGCGTGACGATGTGCTTCAGGCTCTCGTCTACGCTCAGCGGCTTCTGCATCTTGGAGAGCGGCCCGCCCTTGCCGCCGCGGGCCGGGTAGAACGGCACCTTCGCGTCGATGTACTCGAACGGCTTCGCGTCCTTCGCGATCTTGGTCATCTCCGGCTTGCTCGTGTCCAGCGGCTCAACGTAGTTTCCCGCGAGGCTTGGGTCTTGGCCGCAGGCCCAGCGCACCCCGCGTTCGAGCAAGTTGTGGAACCCCGCGTGTCCCCACGTGCGCTGGTCGTGCCCCCACGCGGTGTAGAAGACCTTCCCCTTGCCCTGCTCGCGCACCCACGTCCACGGCTCTTTCAGCTCGCCCTCGGCGCGCACTTCCAGAACCGTGCGGCCCTGAGTGTTGTGCTTGGTGTGAACGTAGGTCTCGTCCCAACTCTTGAAGCTGGTGAAGCTCTTCATGATCGCGTGGTCGGGCTTCACCACGTCGGTGCGGAACGTGCCCGTGCCGTGGCTGCGGAACTGCGCTCCTACCAAATTGATGTACTTCGAGGAGTTGAGGAAGCAGTAGCTCGCGCAGTGAACCGGCACGAACCCCTTGCCGCTCTCGACGTACTCCAACAGCGCCTTCTCCTGCTCCGCGCTGATCTTGGTGTGATTGGCGAAGATCATCAGCGCGTCGTACGCGCCGAGTGTCATGGCGTTGAGGTCGTCCAACTTGTCGGTGTAGGTCAGCTCGATGCCGCGCTTGGCGAACACCGGCTGGAGCTGCTTGAAGCGGTCGTTGGGCCGGTGCCCGGCGGTATCGCCGAGGAACAGCACCTTGAGCTTGGGTGGTTCTGCGGCGAACGCTTGCGAAGCGAACACGAACGCGATCAGGGAGAGAATGACACGCATGGCGATACCTCTTGGCGAGCACCGGCCGCAAGGCCGGGTGTGTTCGTCGTTGCTGCACTGAACCATGTAGCGCGGCGTCACTCACGACGCCGCACCACCCCGCCCTCGCGGGCGGGGTTCGCCTAAACCAGTTCCGGGGCCAGGGAGTCCGTTAAGTGCTGGATGATGCCGGCGACCGCGCCCTGGCGCTTGCTGCCCTTCGCCCGCACGATCTTGCACTCCGCGAACGACGGCGGCAGCGCCCGCTCGCGGGCCTTCGTTACCACGTCCTCGAACAAGCTGGCGTCGATCTCGAACAGCGGCGTGTGGATGAACACGGTCGCGGGGTTGAACAGGTTGATGACCGCGGCGACCGCGACCGCCACGAACCCGGCCACCTCGCGCAGCTCCGCGCGCAGATCGACCGCCCCCGACTTCGCCAGCTCGATGACCTCGTCCACGTTCACCGCGCGGCCGAGCTTCTGTGAAGCGTGCCACGCGAGCGCCGAATCGCTGGCCACTGTTTCGAGGCAGCCCAAGTTGCCGCAGCCGCACTTGCGCCCGCCGGCGGCCACTGCGGTGATGTGGCCGATCTCGCCGGCCAGCCCGGAGCGCCCCTTCAGCAGCCGCCCGCCGCTCATGATCCCCAATCCCAGGCCCGCGCCAACATCCAACAGCGCGAAATCGTCCGTCCCGCGCGCCAGCCCGAGGTGGCGCTCCGCGAGGCACAGCGCGTGCGACTCTTGCAGGAGCGTACACTCGACGCCGAGCCGTGCGGCCAGGTCCGCGGCCGGCGTGTGGCCGTTGGTGATGGGCACGTTGGGCGACAGCACGCCGCAGCCGCGGCGGTAATCGACCAGACCCGGCAGGCTCAGGCCGAGGCCGAGCGTGCGGACGCGGGCCTTCGCCATCAGCCGCCGCGCCGCGGCCTCCAGCGCGTTCAGCAACTTGGGGTAGGTGGCCGGCGTCGGGATCGTCAGCGCGTCGTCGTGCGGCGCGCCGCCCAGCCCCGCGGACACAACCTCGCAGTGCCCCACATCGACTACGACGCCCAGCACCTGCGCGCGCTCGGTGGCGAGCCGCAGCCGCGGCGCGGGTCGGCCGCGCGCGAGTTCGGGCGCGTCGGCCTCTTCGAGTAACCCGGCCCCGATCAGCGACGCGACCGCCTTCGACACCGTGGGCGCGCTCAGCCCGCTCTCGCGGGCAACATCGGCGCGCGACAGCGGCCCGCGGGCCTGGAGCACGCGCAGCACCTGGCGCTCGTTCAGCTTCCCGACGAGCGCCGAGCCGATGGTGGTGATGGCCGTCATGCGGAAGAGAATAGTCGGGGGGCGAGCGATTGTAAATCGGATTTACTAAATGCCGCTAAGAAAATCACACGACCGAACACGTTGCCCAGTTTCGCGCCGCGCCCGCCGGGGTTCGCTCTTTCGCCTCAAGTGTCAATTTTGTGGCCCGCGCCGGCCGAAAACTGTTGTGACGGATGCGCCACCACGTGCGCGCCCGCGCCCATTATTACAGGAGTCACGGATGACGACTTCGCAGGTGACGGTGAAGACGCTCGCCGCGCTCGCCCTGGTCGCCGGGTTCGCCTCGACCGCTCGCGCGCTGACGCCGGAGGAAGCGTTCCGGATCACCCCGAAGCAGCCGGGGGTGCCGATCAGCACGCCGGCCCCGGACGCGGCGGGGCGGTGCAAGGTGACGCCCATCCCGAACCCGAAGGCCAAGGGCCAGAACATGGGCTACCTGGTGACGGACCCGGACGGCAAGCCGGTGCGCCAGTTCGTCACCTACGACAACAAGAGCTTCAATATCGTCTCGTTCTACCTCGACGGGGTGGAAGCGTACCGCGAGGTGTACCCCACAGAGGCCACGGCCCCGTTCCAGTTCCGCTGGCTCGGGCCCAACGGCTCCAAGTGGGGCCTCGACCGCACCCGCGACTTCAAGATCGACGAGTGGGCCGTGATCTCGCCGGAAGAGGTGAGCCAGGAACTGTTCAAGGCGGTGCAGGCCAACGACGTGGGCCGGATGGTCCCGCTGATGCTCAACCGCGAGCACCTCGCCGGTATCGGCCTCCCGGCCGCGCAGACCAACGAACTGATCGCCCGAACCAACAACGCCGGCAAGCGGTTCGCCGATGCGCACAAGCAGCTCGCGTTCAGCGACAAGGCCAAGTGGGGCCACGCCGACTTCGGCATCCCGCAGACCAAGCCCGCCGACTCGTTCGGCGCGGGGAGCGAGGACTTCACGTCGTACAAGAACGGCACCGCGTTCGTCGTCGAGGGCGACGGCAAGAACGTACTGTTCCAGACGGGCGAACTGGTTCAGGTCGGGCGCTCGTGGAAGGTCGTGGACGGCCCGGCCGCGGGCGCGGCGGGGAACGACGCCCCGATGGGCGGCGGGCTTGTCATCGAGCCGGCGATCAAGGCGCTGGTCGAGCAACTGAACGCGCACGACGCCAAACAGCCGAACCCGGCCACGGTTCAGGCGCTGGCCGCGCACAACGCCGAACGCGCCGCGATCCTGGAAAAGGTGGTCGAAGCGGCCACCGCGAAGGAAACCTGGACCAAGATGCTGATCGACAGCCACCAACAAGCGGCCGAGGGCGGCAAGGCGGAGAATGAACACATCAAGCGCGTGCGCCTGTGGCGCGACGTGATGGCGAAGCCTAACGGCAACCCGACCATCGCCGCGTACGCCGCGTACCGGCTGCTGATCGCCGAGAACAGCATCGCACTGCGCGACGCCGAGCCGAAGGACTACCCCGCGGTTCAGGAGAGGTGGCGGACCAGTCTTGAAGAGTTCGTGAAGGGGTATGGCACGTCGGCCGACGCGCCGGAAGCGGTGCTGCGGCTGGCAATGGCCTGGGAGATGTCCGGCGGCAAGGACGCCGACGCGAAGGCGAAGGAGTGGTTCGGGCTGCTCGCCAAGAACTACGCCGGGCACGCGCACGCGACGAAGGCCAACGGCGCGCTCAAGCGGCTCGACAGTGAGGGCAAGCCGCTGGAGCTGACCGGCCCGGCGCTGGCGAACCCGGCCCAGCAGGTGAGCGCCGCGCAGAAGGACAAGGTCGTCGTCGTGTACTACTGGGCCAGTTGGAGCGACGCGCTCGCGGCCGACGCCAAGAAGCTCGACGCGATCGTGAAAGCATACGAGGCGAAGGGCCTGGTGCTGGTGACGGTGGGCCTGGATCATGACGCGAAGGCCGCGAGCGAGGCGGTCACGAAGACCGGGTTGCCGGGCACGCACCTGGTCGCGCCGGGCGGCCTCGACGCCAGTCCGCTGGCCGCGGCCTACGGGATCACCGCCCCGCCGCACGTGTTCGTCGCGGGCAAGGACGGCAAGATTACCAACCGCAACGCCCACGTCGCCACGCTCGAAGAGGAAGTGAAGAAGCTCCTCGAAGCGAAGTAGTGCGGCCCCGTTAGCCGCGAGCCGCAGGCGAGCGAGCCAGCTACCTCAGTATGGGGTAGCTGGCTCGCTCCATTTGCGCTCCCGCGTCACGCGCTCTTGCGGAGGGGCAGCGTCGCCGGCGGTTCGCTCACGACGACCGGCACCGGCGCGCCGGCTAGCACGCGATACACGGCCTCCTGTTGCGGCGACAGCTCGCGCCCGCGCCGCCGCATCACCACGCCCGCGGTCACGATGGCCCGCTCCGCGTCCAGCTCCTTCACCCCGTCCGGGCCGGCCCGGTGGAACGCCGGGATCGCGCGCGGGGCGAACGTGCCCGTCGGCAGCACCTGCGCGAACGCCCCGATCGCCGTGCCGCAGTCGAGCAGCACACCCAGCCCGGTTTTCGCGTGGTCCCCGATGATGCTGCCGACCTTCGTGCGCCCGGTGCTCACTTCGACGCCGCCGAAGGGCACGCGCACCGGCCGGTAATCGTACCGCAGGTCGGCGGTGCCGGTGCCGGCCGCCAGGTTCACCCACTCGCCGACGTAGCTGTGCCCCAGGAACCCGTCGTGGTACTTGTTGGCGTACCCCAGCACGACGCTGCACTCGACCTCGCCCCCGATGCGGCAGTGCGGGCCGATGGTGGTGCCGGCGCGGACCTTCGCGCTCAGGAGGTGCGTGTGCGCGCCGACCGCGCACGGCCCTTCGAGCCGGGTGAACGCGGACACGACCGCGCCCGCGCCGATCACGACCGGGCCGCGCGTGGTGTCGGCGACGACGAACGGATCGACCCGCGCCGACGGGTGAACGAACAGCCGGTCCGCGGGGCCGACGTGGGCGAACCCCGGCGGCGCGTAGCCCACCTCGCCCGGATCGCAGGTCGCGTCGAAGTCGTTGGCGATCTCGTCGCCGTTGTGGTCGAGCAGCTCCCACGCGCGGCCGATGACCGTGCCGCCCACCTCGCGGGTCGGGAGCGTTTGCGCCAGGTCGTGCAGGCAGTCGTCCACGGTGGCCGGGGCGACCACCTGCAGCCGGCGCGGGTCGAGCACCGCGTAGGCGACCTCGCCGCTGGCGGTGGCAACGAACGGCCCGTCGGCGAACAGCGCCCGGTGCGCGGGCGCGGGCGGCGGGAGCCAGCGGCTGTTCACGAGCACGGTCGGCGCGCTGCGGAGCCAGGTCGCGTCGTTAACGGGGCGGCCCGGCGCGCGGGCCCGGAGCCACTCCGCGAGCGCCGGCCGGCACAGGTGCCCGGTCACTTCCGGGGCGAAGTGCCGCACCTGCTTCTCGCCGAGTGTGGTCAGCCCGCACAGCAGGTCGGACGCGGTGCGGGTGAGGGTGAGCGGGTACAGGTCCGCGGCACCGCGGTCTTCGTACAAGCAGATGCGCATCCGTGCGGTCTCCGCGGGCGGAAAATGGGACCCACGGTTTCGCACGCCACGAGCGCGCGTGTCAAGCCCGACCGCGCGGCACGGGTTCCACCCGTGTGCGCGAATCAGCCGTTCAGTTCGACCGCCTCTTCCCAGTGCTGGTACAGCCGGGCCAGCGCGTCCTTCGACTTCTCCAGCGCGCTCATGGTCTCGCGCAGTTTGGGGGCGTCGCGGTACACGTCCGGTGATTGAAGCGCCGCCTCCAGGTCGGCGATCTTCTTCTCGGTCGCGGCGATGTCGGCCTCCAGGTCGGGCACCTTGCGGAACGGGAACTGGCGCTTGCGCTTCGCCGGCTTCCCGTCGCTCGACTCGCTCGGCGCGCGTGACGCCCCCTTGTCGCCGTCAGCGGGCTTGCGACCCCCGCCCGCCTTCGCCGCGTCCTCGCGGGCCTGGCGCAACAGCTCGTATGTGTCGTAGTTGCCGTAGACGACTTCCGTCGTGCCCTCGGCAAAGACGATCATGATGTCCGCGACGCGGTTGAGGAAGTACCGGTCGTGGCTCACCACGATGCACGTCCCCTCGTACTCCTTCAGCGCTTGTTCCAGCGAGTCGCAGGCCCAGATGTCGAGGTGGTGGGTCGGTTCGTCGAGGATCAGCAGGTTCGCCCCGTTCACGGTCAGCTTGGCGAGCGCCGCGCGGCTCCGCTCGCCGCCGCTCAGCGACTTGATCGGGTGCTCGATGATCTCGCCCTGTAGCCCGAAGCTGCCGAGCAGGTCGCGCATCTTCTGGTCGGTCTGCTGCGGGTCGTCGTCCGGCCACCCGGCCCGCATCACGCTCTTCTCGGGGTCGAGGATCGCCAGGTGCTGGTCGAGGTAGCCGGGGAAGACGAGGTGCCCGCGATGCACTTCGCCACTGGTGGCTTCCTCGTCGCCGAGCAAGATGCGGAGCAGCGTGGTTTTGCCGCACCCGTTCGCGCCCATGATGCCGAGCCGCTTGCCGCGCTTCAGGTCGAAGCTCAGGTTCTCGAACAGCTTCAGGTCGCCGTACCGCTTGGTCAGGTCTTCGACGTGGAACACGTTGTCGCCGGACCGGGCGACCTCGCTGAACGCGATGTTCGGACCGCTCACCTTCGTCGGCTTCTCGCGCCGGTCCAACTTGTCGAGCGCCTTGACGCGCGACTGGGCCTGCTTCGCGAGCTGCCCGTAGTGCGCCCGGCGGATGTACTCCTCCTGCTTCTCGATGTACTCCTGCTGCGACTCGAACTCCTTCAGCTCGCGCTCGAACTTCTCGTCGCGCAGCCGCACGTACTGCTTGAAGCTGCCGGGGTAGCTGGTGATCTTCCGGGCGTGCAGCTCGAACGTCTTGTTCGTCACCTTGTCGAGGAAGTACCGGTCGTGGCTGACGACGAGCATCCCTTCCGGTTGCTGGGCCAGGTAGTTTTCGAGCCAACGCGTGGTGCCGATGTCCAGGTGGTTACTCGGCTCGTC
>SXHE01000637.1 GCA_005773755.1 Planctomycetia bacterium | reverse complement strand
GCCCCTTGCCGTCGGTGCCGTGACACCCGACGCAGAGCGCGATGTACTTCTGCTCGCCGATGCTCTTGAGTTCGTCGCGGGTCTTGGGGTTGGGGTCGGGGCCGGCGGGCGCGGGCGGGGCCACGTCCTTCAGGTCGGCCCGGTCGTACACGTCGGCGCGGAAGTCCGCGGTGTAGGAGCCGATGTAGTACCCGCCCCAGGCCAGCAACCCGCCGCACACGACGGCGACCCAGAACGGCACCGGCTCGAACCCGTCGCGCGGCTCGGCCTGCTCGCGCATCACCATCTCGTGTAGGCCCTGCACGGAGTCGCCCGCGCCCGGCTCGTCGGCGTCGGTGTCGTCCACGCCGTCCGCGGGGAGCAAGCGATTTTGGGCTTCGGCGTCTGAGCTGGAGTCACTCATTCCTTCGCCTCCGGCAGCGGCACTTCGGCCTTACGAAGGGCGAGCAAGTACGCGACCAGCGCGTCGCCGTCGGCGTTCGGGATCACCTGATAGTCCTCTTCCGGCGTCGTCAGCCAGTAGTCGAGGAGTTGCTTCTTGCCCTCGGCGGACGCGGGGTCGATGCCCTTTTGCGCCGCCAGCGCCGGGCCTTGCGCGGCGAGGATCGCGTCCCACTCCTTCGCGCTCGGCTTCCACCGGTAGCCGGGGTTCACGGTCCACTCGCGGCCCAGTGACAGCGCCTTGTCGCTGCGCGTGCCGACCACCTTTTCGCGCGTGTAGAAGAACGCGAACGACGGCATGATGCTCCAGGCGTTGGCGCTCCGCGGGTTCAGCAGGTGCGTGTGGTGCCACGGCGCGGACGGGTTCCGCACCCCGATGTTGGCGAGGTCCGGGCCGGTGCGCATGGTGCCCAGCATGGTCGGGTTGTCGTAGATGTAGTCGCGCGACACGGTGCGGCGCTGGCCGTAACTGCGGCGGATGTCCGCGCCGGTGCGCTGCTCGCCGTTGGCGTCCCACCAGTTGCCGAACCGCTCGCTGCGCACCTGCTGCGTGTGGCAGTACATGCACCCGTTGTTCTGGTACACCGTCTTGCCCGCCAGCGCCAGCCCCTGCAGCGGCACCGGGTACGGGTCTTCGCCGTCCTTCGTCAGCGGCTTCTCGTCGCGGAGCTGCCAGAACGGGAACAGGATCAGGCCGAGCCAGCTCGACGAGAACGTGAGCAGCGCGCCGAGGAAGATGACCATCCCGCGATCCATGACAAGGCTCCGAAGAAACCTAACCCCCCGGCCCGCTTCCCTAAGAGGGAAGGGGGAGAACGAGGAAGACATCACTCTTGCTCCCCCTTCCCTCGTAGGGAAGGGGGCCGGGGGGTTAGGTTGCTTTCCCCACCGGTTCCACGAAGAACGTCGGGCCGCCGCTGCGCTGCTTGCCCCAACCGGCCAGGTTCATGATAAACGAGGTCGCGAACGCCAGGTGCCCGATGGTGAGCAGGATGCCCGCGAGCGACCGGGTGAACAGGTACGGCAGCAGGTAGGTGACGATCTTCCCGAACTCCACGCTCGGGTTGTTCATCATCCGCCCCTGCCACCAGCCGCCGATGGACAGCGCCACGAAGTACACCGTGATGCCCACCGCGGCGCACCAGAAGTGGACCCGGATCAGCAGCGGGCTGGCCCACTCGCGCCCGGTGAGCCGCGGGATCATGTAGTAGAACAGGCCGAAGTAGATCATCGTGACGAACCCGTACGCGCCCAGGTGCGCGTGGGCCACGGTGTAGTGTGTGAAGTGGGCCACCTCGCTGAAGTCCTTCAGCGCCTCGAACGACCCCTGCACGCTTACCAGCGTGTACGCGATGGCCCCGAACACGGTGAACCGCAGGGCCGGGCTGTACCGCAACCGGTGGAAGTGCCCGCGCATCGTCATGTGGTGGTTGATCGCCACCGCGAGCACCGGGATCAGCATCATCATGCTGCCCACGGTACTGGCGCTCGCGAGCCAGCCGGGGATCGGCCCGCCGATCAGGTGGTGCATCCCGGCCCACGAGTAGAACAGGGCCAGCGCCCAGAACCCGATGATGCTCAGGTAGTAGCTGTGAATGGGGCGACCGATGATCTTCGGGATCAGGTAGTACGCGGTGCCGACCGCAACCGGGGTGAACCACAGGCCCAGCGTGTTGTGCCCGAACCACCAGTTCACGATGGGCTGCACCACGCCGGTCGCGGGGGTCCAGAAGATCATGAACACGGTGACGAGGTACATCCACGGGAACCAGAACACCGCGCCCAGAATGTACCACTGGGTGACGTACACGTGCGGCTCGCGGCGGCGGCGGAACACCGCGACCACCCATGCCACGACGATGCCGAGCGCGGCGATGAAGAACGGCGGGGCGTACCGCGGCGCGTCCAGCCACTCGACCGACTGGCCGTCGCCGAAGATGATGCCGAACACCGCGAGGAACGTGCCCACGTTCCACAGCGCGCACGACAGGTACAGGATCTTGGGGTAGATCAGCTCGGCGCGCGACAGCCGGCACATCTGCCACAGGGCGGCGGCCACGGTCGCCAGCGACGCCCAGCCGATGCCGACCGCTTGCAGGTGCGCCATGCGGACGCGGCCGAACGTCAGTTCCGCGCTGCCGGTCAGGAAGTACGGGCTGTGCAACTTGATCGAGGCGATGAGGGCCAGCACCGACCCCATGAGCAGCCAGAACACGGCGGTAGCGGCGAATGCCAGCACCGGCCCGCGGCACGAGGCGTCGATGGCGGCGCGCTCCGCCGCCGACCTCGCGCGGTTGGCTTCGATCATCTCGGATGTGAGCGGAGCGGGCATGGGGTGCAGCGTCTGTGGGGTGCGAGTTACGTGCGGGGCGACGGTTCACCGGGGAAGGCGTCGGTCCCCTCGCCCGGCGGCTCGTCGGGGCCGAAGATCGACAGCGACCCCCGCTGGAAGTTGTCGAACTGGCCGCTCTTGAACGCCCAGCTCAGCGCCAGTACCGCCGCGCCGCCGAACAGCACGACGGACCCGATCACGGTGAGGAACAGGGCCAGATCGACCGCACTCACGACGGGTTCTCCTTTCTGCCTCTTCACCTCCCCCTTTAAGGGGGAGGTGGAGATGCCTTACTTCCCGGCCTTCGCCGCGGCGTACTTGGCCTCGACCGCCTTCCAGTTCACCACGTTCCACCACGCATCCAGGTACGCGGCGCGCAGGTTCTGGTACTTGAGGTAATAGGCGTGTTCCCACACGTCCACGCCCAGCACCGGCACGAGGCCGTCCATCAGCGGGCTGTCCTG
>SXHE01000636.1 GCA_005773755.1 Planctomycetia bacterium | reverse complement strand
CGACGCTTTGTCACTCTGGTCGAACGCGAGCCGTGCGCGACGTGAGGGCGAAGATCGCGAGCTGCTTCGGCAAGCTCCCGGAGAAGACCCCGCTGAACGCGAAGGTCACGGGCAAGCTCGAACGCGACGCTTACACCGTCGAGAAGGTCGTGTTCGAGAGCCGGCCGCGGTTCTTCGTCACCGCGAACCTGTATGTGCCGAAAGGTGCGAAGGAAAAGCCACGGCCCGGAGTCGTCGGCTCGTGCGGCCACTCGCACAACGGCAAGGCCGAACCCGCGTACCAGTCGTTCTGTCAGGGCTTGGCCCGCATGGGCTACGTCGTGCTGATCTTCGACCCGATCGGGCAGGGCGAGCGCGTGCAGTACGGTCACGTCGAGAAGGACCACCGGCCCGGCGTCGGGGTGGGCGAACACCTGCTCGCGGGGAACCAGCAGTTCCTCGTGGGCGAGTTCTTCGGCACCTGGCGCGCGTGGGACGGCATCCGCGCGCTCGACTACCTGCTGTCGCGCCCGGAGGTCGATCCGAAGCACGTCGGCATCACGGGCAACAGCGGCGGCGGCACGATGACGACGTGGCTGGCCGCGCTCGACCCGCGCTGGACGATGGCCGCGCCGAGTTGCTTCGTCAGCACGTTCCGCCGCAACCTCGAAAACGAACTGCCGCAGGACACGGAACAGTGCCCGCCGAAGGTGCTCGCGCTCGGCCTCGATCACAGCGACTTCCTCGCGTGCATGGCCCCGAAGCCGGTCGCGATTCTGGCAAAGGAGAAGGACTACTTCGACGTGCGCGGCTCGGAAGAAGCGTTCGCGCGCCTCAAACACCTCTACAAACTGCTCGGCGCGGAGGAGAACGTGAAGCTGCACATCGGCCCCACCGGACACGGCTACAGCATCGAGAACCGCGAGGCCATGTACCAGTGGTTCAACCGCGCGACCGGCGCTTCCGACGCCAAGACCGAACCGAAGCTGACCATCGAGAAGGACGCCGACCTGTACGCGGCCCCGAAGGGGCAAGTGAGCGAGCTAGAATCGCGCACGGTGTTCAGCTTCACAGCGGAGGAGAGCGAGAGGCGCGATCTCCGGTTCGAGCTGAGCCGGATTCAGGATCGCCAGATTGGTATGCGGTTGACGGTCGCTGACATGTCCGAGACGCTGATCAAAGTACTGGCGCTGCCCAAGCGCGTCGGCGTACCGGAGTACCGCATCCTGCGCCCGGCCGGGAACCGCAAGTACCCGAAGCCGCACGCGACCACATACGTTCTCGAAACCGAGAAGCCCGCGGTCGCGGTGGTGTACCGGCTGAGCGATCAGGCGCACTACTCGCGCCCGCCGAAGGACGAGGGGCCGGCGATCCTCTACGTGTCGCACCACTCCGCCGACACCGAACTGCGCGACGAGCCGCTGCTCGCAGAGCTGGTGAAGGCCGAACCGCAGACCGCGTTCTATGCAATGGATGTTCGCGGCGTGGGTGAGTCGCGACCGGACACCTGCGGCGGCCCGGCCGAGTTCACCAAGCCCTACGGCAGCGACTACTTCTACGCCATCCACGGCATCATGCTCGACCGGCCGTATGTGGCACAGAAG
Organism: Planctomycetia bacterium; assembly: GCA_005773755.1. Taxonomy (GTDB): domain Bacteria; phylum Planctomycetota; class Planctomycetia; order Gemmatales; family Gemmataceae; genus Gemmata. Next base: position 2,202 of record SXHE01000636.1, on the reverse strand, counting down.
ACACACGACCTGCTCCGCGTGCTCGACTGGCTGAAGGCCATCGGCCACAAGGAAGTACACCTTGTGGCGAAGGGCTGGGGCACGATCCCGGCAACGTTCGCGGCGCTGCTGTCAGAACTGGTCACGCGCGTGACGCTGAAAAACGCGTTCTGGAGCTACGGCGCGGTCGCCGGCACCGAGGTGTACGGGTGGCCGCTGTCGTGCTTCGTCCCACGCGCGCAGAAGGTGTTCGATCTGAAGGACTGCTACGAGGCGCTGAAGGCGAAGAAGCTGAAGCAGATCGATGTGTTGGGCGGGGAACGAAAATAGCCGCTTGCGGCTTCGCCCGGAACCTAATCCACCCGGTACGCCAGCGCGTGCGGCGCGCCCTTCTTGAGCGCGTCCAGCGCCCACGCTTCCTTCGCGCGGGCGAGGCAATCGAGTGCCGCCCTGCCCTTCACCACTTGCAGCCGGTGCTTCATGAGCTCGAGCGCGGTCTCGGTCTTGGGGCTGACCGCGAGCAGCGTTCGCGCGGCCTCTTCGAACTGCGGCGGGCCGAGTTTCTTGGCGTCGTCGTCCGAGAGTGCGAGGTAATCGCGACACAGCTTCTCAGTCGCCGCGCCGGGGCACTTCGCCAGCGCGGGAAAGACCACCATCTTCACGCGGAAGTCGGTCCACGCCCGCGGGTTCTTCCAGCGCGGGTCGATCACGGGATCGAGCGCCGCGTCGTCGCGCCACAGCACGAACCGGGCGACCTCGACCGCGTTCGGGGCGCGGCGCTCGATGAGCGCGCGGAGCGCGGTCGCCCCGTCGAACCCGTGGTACATCCAGTCGCGGTGCAGGCTGCGCTCGCGCACGCGCAGTTCCAGCGCCACGAACAACTCCTTCGAGGGCGCGGCGAGCGCGAACACGGCATCGGCGGCGCGGGCCCGCGCGCGGATCGCGGCCCCGGACAGAAGGCGGCCGGGGTAGCTGGTCGCGGGCCTGTCCCAGTCGTCCGCGGCGCGCAGCCGTGCGATCAGGTCGGCCTCGGGTTCCAGCTTTTCGGCCTCACGCTCGATCCGCTGCCGCGCGACCGGCTCCGCGGGCAACTTCGCGAACTTGCGCCCGAGCGCGTGCGCCACCCCGCGCGGGTCGTCCACGATGACGTGATCGCCGGGCTTCTTCAGCACCGCCTCAATCGCCTCCGGGAACACTTCGCCGCGGTCGAGGTACAGCCCGCCCTTGTACTTCTGCGGCGCAAACCGCGCGTCCTTCAGGATCGTGCCGCCGGTGTCGGCGTTCGCGAACGCGACGTGGTCCCACATGTCGTGCTTCGTCAGCAATTCCGCGATGGCCTTGTCCTGTCCGTGCCGCTTGATGTCGAGGTGCATCAACCCCGCGTGCGCCTTGTGCAGTTCGAACACTTCCGCGAGCGTCGGGATGCGACACTGCTCGCCGAACCTGTGCGCGTCGCGCCATCGGAACCGCTGCAGTTCGTCCCAGGTGTAGTCGCACACGTCGCCGTAGGCGAACAGGTGCCGGTCGAGCATGTCGTCGTGGAACACGACGAGCACGCCGTCGCGTGTCATGCGAATGTCGATCTCGTTGCCGTCCGCGCCGAGGAGGAACGCGGCGCGGAACGCTTCGAGCGTGTTCTCGGTCGCGTGCTCGGACGCCCCGCGGTGGCAGATGATCCCCGGCCCTTTGCGCCGCTCCGCGACGCGCTCGTGCCGCTTCTTGGCTTCGTCCGGCGTTTCGGCCGCGCGCGCGGGAAGTGCGACCGCGAGCAACACGAGCGAGAGGGAGAAGCGGAGCATGACAGACCTCACGCGCGTTTACGGCGGCGCTGCGACTTGACGAGTGCGTCCTTCGCGACGCGCGGCAACTTTTTGATGGCGAGTTCGCGCCGCAGCGCGTCGCCGTGGGTCGGCGCGGGTTCGCGGTACACCATCGCCACCGGGCGGCGCGAGCGCGTGTATTTGGACGCGGTGCCGGCGTTGTGCTGCGCGAGCCGCCGCGCCGGGTCGGTGGTGATCCCGGTGTACAGCGTGCCGTCGGCGCACCGCAACACGTACACCCACCAGGGCGATTCCGTTCGCGCCATGTGCGCTCCGAAGATTGGCCCGCAGATCGCGCAGAGAAGACGCTGATGAAATCAGATCAGAGAAGACAGAAAGGCAGTTTTGACAGGATGAACACGATAAGACAGGATGAAGAGTGAAATCAGCTCGGTCTTTCCAT
>SXHE01000635.1 GCA_005773755.1 Planctomycetia bacterium | reverse complement strand
TTGCTCGCCGAGGGCGCGCGGTACGCCACCGCACTCGCGCCCCAGAACCCCCACTACCCCGCGAACACCGCCGACCACCTCCGCGCCGCGACCGCCGCGCTCAAGGCGCAACTCGCGCACCACAAGCTGCCGCTGTCCGTTCATCCCACCGGCGAAGTCATGGTGTCGCCGGCGCTCGTGGACGACTGGCTCGCGGGCACGCTGCTCTCGGTCGGCGACCACAAGCAGTTCCTGTTGGTCGAAATGCCGCTCGGCCAGGTCATCAACCTACTACCGCGAGCCGCAGCGCGGGCTCCCTCCGGCGTGCGGCTGATCCTCGCGCACGCGGAGCGCTACGAGCTGTTGCTCGACGACCTCGGCCTGTGCGCAAAGTGGATCGCCGCTGGCGTACTCTTTCAGGTGACGGCCCGCGCGCTCGCGGAACCGTGGGAGCCGGGCCTCAAAGTCGCCCTGAAGCGCTGGGCGAAGGGCGGGTTCATTCACCTGATGGGTTCGGACGGCCACGGCATCGACCGCCGCCGGCCGGCGCTGGCGGGCGGCTTCGGCCGGTTGGCGAAGTGGCTCGGCCGGTCGCACGCGGCGCAGATCGCCGGCGCGTGGGGCCGCGCGGTGTTGGAAGGCAAGCCGGTCAACGTGCCCAAACCGCGCCCCGACGGGAAGAGTTGGTTCACGCGCGTCTTCGGCTCGTAGCGCGAGCGCAACGCTGATCGGGCGGGATGGCTACCGAACGGCTTCCGCCTTCGGTTTCAACTCGACGGTAACGGGAAGGGGGATCGGCCCGTCCTTACTTTTCGCCGGTTGGGGCATCAGCTTAATGTCGATCACGACCGGCTCGAACCCGTCTTTTGAGACCTTGAGGTACCAGTGCGGTTTGTCGCTCGGGTACGGACTGATCAGGTAGTCGTGGATGAACAGTCCGGCCTTGTCCGTCTTCCCGTCGTGAGGCCAGGGGGAATCCAGATCGGACTTCGTTGCCTCCATTCCCATGGTGTCCAAAGTGACTTTGGCGTCAGGTACGGGTTTGCCGTCGGACTGATTCACGACGGTGAGGCGGAGTTGGAAAAGCTGTGTGGTAGAACACCCGGTCAGGAGTACGACAGAGGCAACAACCAACAGCGTCGTTCGGATTGGATGTTTCATGTCTTCCCCCGACCGCACGAAAGAGTCTTCGTTAAGCTATCATATCACCCAGTCCGTCACAAACAGCGAGCGGTCGGCCGCGCGAAGCTGTAACGGTTGCGCGTTTTCTGCGTAGGGCCTTTCAAAGGTCACTAATCCGCCCCTGTGTCACGAGTTGAACGGCTTTCATGGGGAAGGCCGCGAGATGCCGCAGCGCCGTGGCGATGTTGCTCAACCCGTTCGTGTGCAGCAACCGCAGCGTGGCGTTCCGCAAACCCGATAGGATTTGCGGGCCGCGCCCGGTGCGGACCCGACAGGCATCCTCACCCAGCACCACGTCCTTGACCCAGTGCAACCGATTCTCGATCCCCCCCGTGCCCCCGCGCCAGCTCCAACAGCCGCTGCGCCGAGGCGTCGCTTGGCTTCAGACTGGTGATCGCGAACACCGTCTCCCGCGACTCCACCCCCTTGATCCGGCGCACCCGCTCCAGCACGCACACCTGCTCCACCCCCGGCCACGTCAGGTACTCACGCAGACCTGGGCTGCTCCTCAGCCGACGGAACTCCACCCGACCGTGCCCCTTGTTGGTCGCCTCCGCCAGTCCATCTGTCGCGCGGCGCTCCTTCCGCTCGTCGGGGGGAAAAAGCCGTCGCGAAGTTGGTCGCGATGGCGTCCTTGAGTTCGGGTTGGTTGTCCTTGACCGGCAGGAAGTAATCGCCACCCCCGGCGATCACCTGCGCGCAGAAATCCCGCTGTGTGAAGGCCGCATCGCCGGTCACCACTACCCCCGCCAAGGGGATCAGGCCCAGCAGCACCAGAGCCGCCTTCGCTTCGTTGGTGTCGCCGGTCGGTACTTGGGCCAACGCGCTCTTGGCGTCGCGGTCGAAGGCGCTGACCAGATGAACGCCGGGAACCGCGCCGTCGCGTGTGCCGCGCAGCCGCTTGCCGTCGATGGCGAGAACGGTTCCGGTGCCGCCGGCTTGGAGCCACTGCCGGAGCGCGCCCTCGAAGGCGTCGGCGTCGAGGGTGGAATAGATGGTCGAGAGCTCGCCGAAACAGGGCGAGCGGTACCGGTCCTTGCGGCGCTTCGTGAACCCGAGGTGCCCGATCAAGTGGTTGTAGTCGCGCCCCCACTGGGCGACGGCGGTGAGCGTCTTGCACCCACAGAGCATGGCAGCGACGGTCATGGTCAAGAGCGCCGGCAGCGGGTACACCTTGCCCCGCGCCTTGCGCGTGTCGGGTAACCGCGCGAGAATCGAGTACAGCGAACCGTCCGATGCGTGCGACATGGCGGAGTCCTCCCACCAATCGTTGTAACCACCGCTACGGCGAACTTCTACGACCTTTGAAAGGCCCTAGTTTTCTGCGGGCGCGGGTTGACTCCGCGCGCGACTTCGCGCAACATGGGGCCAACGGGTTGGTGCCACACCCTTCAGTTGCCGCTGCCACGGCCAGGGTACTGCCCGCTAGCGCCGCCAATACGGTTTCCCGCCATCGCCCGCACGCCACCCCGCCCTCTTCCGTCAGGGGAGACGCACCACGATGCTCAGCACCCGCGCCCGCGGTTCCGCCGCGTTCCTTTTCGTCGCCCTCTCGTTCGGCGTCACCAGCGCCCAACCCACGCCCGACCAGCAGGCCGAGATGCTGCTGAACGCCGGGCGCAAGGCGTACAACGAAAACAACCCGCAGTTCGCCTCGGAACGGTTCAACGAACTGCTCCAGAAGTTCGGCGGGTCGAAGCACGCGCAGGACTCGCGATACGGCCTCGGCCTCGCGCTGCTCGACCTGCCGGCGCGCGACTTCCAGAAGGCGCTCGAAGCCTTCACCCCGGCCGCGAACGACGCCAAGTTCCCCGAACAGGCGCTCGCACAGTACCACCTCGGCGTGTGCCGCCGCGGGTTGGGGCAGAAGGAACTCGCCGAAGGCGTCGCGCGGCCCAACGAGATGCCGCAGCGCCAGAACAACGCCAACGGGCACTTTAACGAGGCCGTGAAGCATTTCGCCGCGGCGCGCGACGCCTTCGAGAAGAAGACGCCGGCCGACACCGAGTGGGCCGCCCGCGCGCGATGCGACACCGCCGAAATGGAGTTGCGCCTCAACAAGACGAAGGAAGCCCGCGCGACGGTCGAGCCGTTCGTCAAAGACGCGAACCTCGCCAAGAGCAAGTTCCGCCCACTCGCGCTCGACTACCACGGCACGGCCTGCTTCATCCTCAGCGACGTGCCGGCCGCGGCGAAGTCGCTGGGGCAACTCGCCCCGTTCGATCAGTCCTACGGCCCGCACGCCCGCTACCTGATGGGCCGCGTGCATCAGTCGCAGTCCGAGAACGCCGAGGCCGCGACCGCCTACGACGGCGTGATCGCCGAGTACACCAAGCAGAAGGCCGCGGCGGTGGAAGCGCTGAAGCAGCCGCAGAACTTCGCGAAAGACCCGTGGGAGAAGACCCGGCTCGAAGCGCTCGTACGCAACCCGGCCCCGGACTACGTCGCCGGCAGCGCGTTCTACGCCGCGTGCCTCAACTACGAGGCCGGCAAGTTCGGCGAGGCGCAGGGCAAGTTCGAGGCGTTCACGAAGGACTACGCCGCGTCGCCGCTCAAGGACGACGCCGTGCTCCGCTTCGGGTTCTGTCAGGTGCAGATGAAGCAGTTCGACCCGGCCGCGAAGACCCTGCAACCGCTGACCAACCACGCGCGGCTGGCCGATCAGTCGCTGTTCTGGATGGGCAAGGCCCAGGCCGGCACCGCCGCCGCGGTCGAGCCGACGAACCCGAACCTGCGGGTGCAGAGCTTTAACACCGCGATCAACACGCTCCGCACTGCGGCGGATCGGTCGAACCAGATGGCCGCGCAAGACCCGGCCGCGAAGGGCCGGCGCGCCGACGCGCTGCTCGAACTGGCCGACACGCAACTGGCCGCGAAGCTGCCGAAGGACGCCGCGACCACATACGAAACGATCTGGAACGAGAAGCTGCTGCCCGCGAAGGCCGAAGAGACCCTACAGCGGCTCATCAGCGCGTACCACTTGGCCGGCGACATCCCGACTTCGGAAGCCCGCATCGCGACCTTCAAGCAGCAGTTCCCCAACAGCACGCTGCTGCCGCTGGTGCTGTTCCGCGGCGCGGAGAACGCCTTCGCGAAGGCCGAGGCGCTGGCGAAGGCCAATAAGCCGGCCGAGGCGAAGCCCGCTTATGCGACCGCCGCCACGCAGTACGCGGAGGTGGTGACGAAGTACCCGGAGTTCGAGCGCGTGAACCGGGCCAAGTACGGGCAGGCACTCTGCTTCCTCGCCGTCGAAGATTGGGAGAAGGCGATCAAGGTGCTCGAGTCGATCCCGGCTGCGGAGCGCAGCGGCGACCTCTCGCCGGTGCCGTATGTGCTGGCCGACTGCCAGCTCCGCACCGCGCCGGCGAAGGCCGAGGACGCGCTCCAGGACAACATGCTGCGCGAGAAGCTGACGGCCGCCGCCGCGAACCTCGACGGGTTCATCGCCGCCAATCCGAAGGCCGAGCAGACGCCCGACGCGATCCTCAAGTACGGCCACTGCCAGAAGCGGCTGGGCATCCAACTGGCCGCGGGCAACGAGCGCAATGAGGCGCTGACGAAGGCCCGCACCGCGTTCGAGCGGCTGAACCGCGAGTTCCCGCAGTCGCCGCTGGTTGGCACCTCGCACCTCGAGCGCGCGAAGGTGATGGCCCTTCAGGGCGACAAGAACGGCGCGGTCAACTCGCTCCGCAGCTTCAACGCCGACCCGCTGCAGAAGTCGCCGGTCGCGTCGCTGGGCATGATCTACCTCAGCACGCTGTTGCGCGAGCAGAACCAACCCGTTCAAGCGGCTCAGGCGCTGCAAGAGGCCCGCAACAAGTTCGAGGGCGGGCTGAACGCGGCGCAGAAGTCCGAGTGGGTCGCGCTGCTACGCTACCACCACGGGGTCGCGCTCCTGGAGAGCAACAAGCCGACCGAAGCCCGCACCGCGTTCGAGCAGGCGCTGGCCGCCGCGCCCACGCTGCCCATCGCGGTCGAGAGCGCGCTGAAGGCCGCGCAGTGTCAGGCCGAGGAAATCAAGGTGCGCGTCGCGGCCGTCGAGAAACAAAAGGCCCAGCCCGGTCTGAAGCCGGAGCAGATCGCCGCGTTCGACAACCAGATCAAGGCCATCAGGGGCGAGCTGGTGAACGTCGCGAAGCTGTTCGAGCAGCGGGCCGATGCGTACAAGGCGGCGCACCCGCAGAGCGAGGCCCGCGCGCGGCTGCTGTACGACGCCGCGTGGACGTACCGCGCGGCCGGGGCCGACCCGACCGCGCCGTACACCGCGCTCCTCACACAGTTCCCGGACCTCGCGCTCGCGGTCGAGGCGCGGCTGGAACTGGCCGAAGTGCTGACCGAGAAGAAGCCGGACGACGCCATCAAGCTGTTGAAGGAAGCCATCGACAAGGAGCCGACCGACAAGCCGACGCCCGCGGAGACCATCGACCGCGTCCGCATCCGGCTCGGCGCGGCGCTGTACGAGAAGAAGGACTACGTCGCGGCGCAGGGGCAGTTCGACGCGGTGGGGAACAACGAGAAGTCGCCGCACCGGGCGCACGGGCTGTACCGCTCCGGCGAGGCACTGCTCGCGCAGGGCAAAGCCGAAGACGCCGCGAAGAAGCTGGTCATCTTCCGCGACAACGGCGCGTTCCACAACGTCGCCGGCGTCAGCGACCGCGCCCTCCTGCGGCTCGGCCACGCCCTCACGCAACAGAAGCAGTGGGACGCCTCGCGTCAGGCGTTCGAGACGGTCATCGCCCGCTACGGCCCGAACAACGTGTGGGCCATCGACGCCCGCTACGGCATCGGCTGGGCGTTCCAGAACCAGGGCCGCTTCGACGACGCGGTGAACGCGTACGCGCTCGTGACGCAAGCGACGACCGACGACCGGGCCGGGAAGTCGCACCTGCAAATCGGCCTGTGCCGCGCCGCCGCGAGCAAGTGGGCCGACGCGGGCAAGGCGTTCAGCACGGTCTACTTCGGCTACGATCTGCCCGACCTGAAGTTCCCCGCGATGCTCGAACACGCCCGCGTGCTGGTCGAGGAGAAGAAGCCCGACGACGCCGTGAAACTGCTCGAGCGCGCGATCAAAGATGCGCCGAAGGACGGCGAGTGGGCAAAGGCCGCGCAAGAGCGATTGGACAAGATCAAGAAGAAGTAGGTGGGAGAGTGTGGGTGCGAGTGTGAGTGTGAGAAAAGGCAAACAGCGCGTTAGCCGCAAGCCGCAGGCGAGCGCGGCTTGAATGAGAATGAGGGCGCGCCGATGGACGCCAATGAGTACCTGTTCTCAGTGGCAGCGCTGGAGATTCTGAACAACCAGCCGTATGACCCGGCCGCGAAGGGTTCGTATGAGTTGCTGTCCGGCGGGCTTATTTGGCCGGATGAGTTCCCCAAGTTTGGAGAGCCGGGGCGAGAGGTGGTGTACGCGCCGTGGGCCTATCGGTTCTTGATCGCGGCGCGCGCCGCCATCACGCTCGGCGATGAACAAACTGGGTTCCGTCCGACTTGGGATCAAGTTGTGCGCGAGGCACCGAAATGGCCGGGATTACGACCCGAGCGCTGGGGCGAGCAAGCTCGTAAGCGGTTGTTAGCCGCTAAGCGCCGAGAGACGAAATGCCTGGATGAGTTGGAACGGCAACTGGATGCGCAACGGAAAAGTTAGCCTTTCGCCCGCGGAGCGGGCGGCAGATGGTAGCCCAGGGTGCAGCGAGCGAAGCGAGCAAACCCTGGGTAGCGTCGGCGAATGAGTAGGAAGCCCCGGAGGGGCGACAGAAACTTTCGCCGCTCGTTCCGTCGCCCCTCCGGGGCTTGGCGGTTTTTCGCACGAACACCCAGGGTTCCGCTGCGCTCCACCCTGGGCTACCATCGGTCGCCCCTCCGGGGCTGAAGACAGGGTTAGGGGTTCGCGCTCGTCTATGGCTTGCGGCTAACGAGACCAGCATTCGACTCTGGGAGGGTTCTTGCGATGGCCCATCGAGTCCCGCGCCGCGCGTCCGTCGCGCTGGCTGTGCTGGCCCTGACGCTCACGCTGCCGCAGCGGGCAAGCGCCTACGTCGAGATCCCCATGAGTCTCGGCGACATCGTGCGCCAGTCCACCCACATCGTACAGATGCAGGTCACGAAGGTGGACCGCGAGAAGAACCTCGTCATCTTCACCAAGCTCCAAGACATCAAGGGCAAGCACCCACAGAACGAGATCAAGCACAACATCGGCAAGGGCGGGCTGCGCCCCGGCGAGTGGGAAGAGATCATGAAGTGGGCCGAGGTCGGCAAGCAGGCCACCTTCTTCCACAACGGCGGGTCCAGCGAGACGTACTTCGGAACCTCGTGGTACCAGGCGTACCCGCAGGGCGAGTGGTGGGGGATGTCGCACGGCGAACCGTTCCTGCTCCGCAGCTACGCGGGCAAGGTGGACAAACTGCCCAGCCTGCTCGCAGACATGCTCGCCGAAAAGGAGATCATCGTGCCGTGCATGGTGGACGGCGACAAGGAGGCCATCCACAAGAAGACCGCTCGCATCCAGCGCATGAAGGCCAGCCTCAAGCTGATCGACTACAACCCGAAGCGCGACTTCGTCGGCTGGGGCGGCGAGGACATCCGCGCGCTCAAGGGGATGCCCGGCTTCGACCGCTACGCGGCGCTCGCCAAGCTGGACGCCGAAGCGCAGTCCGTCACCACGGTGGACTTCGACAACGACGGCAAGCCGGACATCTGCCTGTGCGGGGCGAACAAGGTGGTGCTGCTCCAGAACGGCGGCGACGGGTTCATCGAAACCGCGCTGCCGGGGCTGACCGGCGGGGCGCGGTCCGCGGGGGGGGCCGACTGCACCGGCGACGGCCTCCCCGACCTGCTCCTCGCCACCCCCACCGGCCCGCGCCTGTTCGTGAACCTCGGCAAGGGCCAGTTCCGCGACGAAACCCGCCGCCTGCCGAAGGAAGCCGGCTACAACCTGACGGCCGCCGCGTGGGGCGACTTCGACGGCGACGGCAAGCCCGACATCCTCCTCGCCAACGGCTTCTACGGGCTGCGCGTGTACAAGAACAGCCGCCCGGCCGCGCCGAAGGTGGTCGTGCCGAAGTTCACCGACTGGCACGTGATCGGCATGTTCCGCGCCGCGGTGCCGACCGACAACTTCAAGACCGAGTTCGCCATCGAGAAGGAAGCGTTCAACGTCGGCAAGGAGTACAAGGGCAAGCGCGACATGCCCGTGAAGTGGGCGAAGACGGACCTCAAGGACGGCGAAATGATTCCGCTGCCGGAAGTGGGCGGGAACTGCGCGACGTACCTGTATCGCGAACTCGAAATGGCCGCCGCGTTCGATCTGCCCGTCGCGCTCGGCAGCGCCGGCACGCTGACCGTTTGGCTCAACGGCGAGAAGGTTCACACCAGCGACAAAGTGAACCCGACCGCGACGCCGCTCGTGCTGAAGCTCAAGCAGGGGAAGAACACGCTGCTCGTGAAGATGTGCGACGCGGGCGCGGCGCACGCCTTCTCGTTCGCGCTGGGCCACGGCGACGCCGGCCCCGCGGGGGCGTGGTTCGAGGACGCGAGCGCCGCCTACGGCTTCGGGCCGGACGGCCTCTGCTCCGACGTGAAGGGCGACTCGCTCGCGGTCGCCGACTTCACCGGCGACGGCAAGCCCGACATCCTCTACGGCGCGGGCACCGGCATCCTGCTCGTCAACGGGGGCGGGAAGTTCGCGATCAAGGCCGACAGCGGCATCAGTTACAAGCCCGGCAAAGTCGGCCCGGCGCTGGGCGACTTCGACGGCGACGGCCACCTCGACCTGTTCGTTCCGCAAGCCGACGGCAAGTGCAAGCTGCTCCGCAACGACGGCACGGGCAAGTTCACCGACGCGACTGCGGCCAGCGGCGACCTCGCGGGCGCGCTGCCGTTCGCGGTGTCGGCCGCGTGGGGCGACTTCGACAACGACGGCAAACCGGACCTGCTGGTGTGCTGCGTGAAGGGCACCAACCGCTACTTCAAGAACGACGGCAACGGCAAGTTCACCGACAAGACCAGCGCCCTCGGCCTTCAACAGAAGGTTTACAACTCGCAGGCCGCATGCTTCGTCGACCTGAACGGCGACGGGCAGCTCGACCTCGTGCTGAACAACGAGGGCCAAGAATCGAGCGTGCTGTTCGGGGTGCAAACGCCGGGCGGCGCGAAGACGGCCGTCACGGTCGCGCTCAACGGCACCACGACGCTCAACGGCGGCAAGATCGTAGTGCGCGACGCGAAGGGCGAGCGCGTGACGTGCTGCGCCGTGTCCGGCGGCGACGGCCGCGGGGGGCAGTGCGGCACCGCCCCACGGTTCGCGCTGGCACCGGGCGCGTACAAGTTCGAGATCATCGGCCCCGACGGGAAGGCCACCACGAAAGACGTGACCGTGACGGCCACGCCGATGCAGGTGAAGGCGCAGT
>SXHE01000634.1 GCA_005773755.1 Planctomycetia bacterium | reverse complement strand
CCTTCGAGCCGTCGAGCCGGCGCTGCGGCTCGTCCACGAGCGGCACCTGCGGCAAATCCTGAACTTCCTGATCGATCGCGGTCGCTCGCTGCCGACCAATCCCGAACTGCCGTACTGGTTCACCCGCGCCGACCTCGCGGCGGCGGCCGTGCTGCCGCGCGAGACCCTGCGCGGCGACGAACCGCGATTGCTCCTGGTGACCGACCCCGACCGGATGATCCTCGACCGCCCCGAACCGGAACAGCTCCGCGCGTACTGGCGCGTGCTGTTCCGCGCCGCGGTGATGGGCGCGATCGACGCGAAGCTCGCGACCGGCGCGCTGACCGCGGAGCAGTGCCGGGAGCGGCTGCACCGGTTCGGCCCGGCCGCGGCGCGCGAGATCCGGTTCGTACTCGAAACGGAGCACCTGGCCGCGCTCGGTGCGTCGGACGCGGACGTGTACCGGACGTTCGCGGCGGTGTACCTCGACCTGGACCACTTCACCGGGCACGGGGCCGAAGAGTTCTTCCCCGCCCTGCCTCACGGGCACGCGGTCCGCGACGCGCTGGCGGAAAACGTGGCGGTCGCGGCGCTCGTGGCCGCGGCGCGGCCCGCGGGTGCCGCCGACCCGGTACACGAACCGGCACCGGACGAGAGGTTCACCGCGCCGCCGACTGCGCCCGCGCCGGCGCTCGCCCCGGCTCCCGGCGGCGCGAGCAAGTTGCTACAGAAGGCGGCCGACGCGGAGCAAAAGGGGAACGTCGTCCGCGCCGCGATCCTGTACACGCAAGCGGCGGAAGCCTCGGCCGAAAGCGAGCGCAAGCGCGCGACGGCCGCGGCCCGCGCCGCGCTGCGCGTCCTCGTCGACCGCCTCGGCGACGTGCTCGAATGGGACGCGGACACGCGCGAGGAGTGGCACCAGGCGCTCGCCGCGCTGCTGCCCCGCGCGGCGGTCGGCATCTGGCCCCGCGCCGCCCGGTGCCTGTATGAATTGCAGCGCATCCCCGCCGACTTCGCGCGCGAGGTGTACGCGGTCGATCTGCCGGAGTACATCCGCACGTTCGGCGGCCGACCCGTGCGCCGGCACCTGCCGCACGCGCGCCCGGTGCTCGTGCTCATGGCGTTCCGCAAGGCCCACAAGCAACTGCTTCGTTCCGCCATGAGCGAGCCGGAGCAATTGCGCATCGACCGGCTGATGCACCACGAGATGCACCGCCGCGAACACGCCATCCGGCACGCGTTCGCGCCGATCATCGTGTCCGCGCTCACGGCCGCGGGGCTGGTCGCGTCGAACCGCGTCGAAGAGGTCGCGCGCGAAAAAGTGGTCGCCGAGTTGCTCGACCGCGTGTGCGAGCGCGGCTACCTGCGGATCGGCGACCTGCGCGACGCGGTCGCGCGGAACCAACTGAAGCTGTCGGACCTGACGAAAGCCGGCGAGTTCTTCGGCGGCGACGCGCTGCTCCGCGCCGACACCGGGCTGGCGTACGCGCTCGACGGCGTGTACCGGCGCGGCGAGTTCTACTTGCGGTGGATCCAGCGGTTCGTGTCGGTGTTCTTCGGCACTCCGTGGGGCCGCGCGCTGACGCTGTATCTCGCGCTGCCGTTCGGCGGCGCGTTCCTCACACTCATGTTCGCGGAGGAGCTGCGGCACATCGGCGGGAAGGTGGCCGCGCTGGTGGCACGACCCGCGGCGAAGCAGGTCACGTCACCGGTTCAGCCGGCGAAGGTGCCCGGTTCGATACCGCAAGCACCCGCAGCGCAGCAGGCGGGCACCTGGGATTTCGACGACGAGACACTGGAGTTCTACTGGGACGACACCCCCAACACCGAGTTCGACCCGGAGACGCAGGAGTTCGTTCACCCGGTCGAGACAGAGCAGGGGCGCGACGCCATCGCCAGCGAAGTGGAGGGGATCTTCAGGTCGTCCGCGTCACAGCACAAAACCGAGGAGGAAGCTGCGCATCATGCGTCGTTCCTGATTCGATGGCCGACGATTCTCGGGTTCGGCGTGTTCCTGTTGCTGGTTTTCCACGTCCCACCGTTCCGGCGCGCGGTGTTCCTCGCGCTCGGGTACGTGTGGTGGGCCGTGCGCGGCGTCCTGTGGGACATCCCGACGGGCCTCTGGCGCTGTCGCGCGGTACGCGAGGTCCGGCACAGCGGCACGGTGCGGTTCCTCCACAGGCACATCGCCACCCCGCTACTGCTCAGCCTCCTGATCCTGGGCATCCTGTTCATCGCCCGCTTCAACCCGATCTGGCTGCTGTTGTGGGGCTGGACTGTCTTCGTCGCGCTCCTGATCGCGTACAACACGCCCTGGGGCTGGCTCGTTCAGGACCGGATCGCGGAGGCGCTGTCCGACTGGTGGCGCAGGGTTCGAGTGAACTTCCTGCCGGGCCTGCTCGCGGCAATCGTGGACACGTTCCGCATGTTGGCGAACTGGATCGAGCGCCAACTGTACGCGGTGGACGAGTGGATGCGGTTCCGCGGCGGCGACTCGCAAGGCTCGCTCTGGGTGAAAGCGCTGCTCGGCCTGATCTGGTTCCCCATCGCCTACGTCACGCGGTTCGTGTTCTACCTGCTGATCGAACCGCAGGTGAACCCGGTCAAACACTTCCCGGTCGTCACCGTGTCGCACAAGGTCATTTGGCCGATGGTGCCGCAGCTCGCGAAGATGACCGGCCTGACGCCGTGGACGGTCGGCATGATCGTGAACGGTGTCCCCGGCATCTTCGGGTTCATCGCGTGGGAGCTGAAGGAGAACTGGCGGCTGTACGCGGCCAACCGCGCGAAGGGGCTGCCGCGGGTGATGGTCGGCTCGCACGGCGAGTCGATGCGCGGTCTGCTGCGCCCCGGCTTCCACTCGGGCACGGTGCCGAAGCTGCACCGCAAAACGCGCAAGGCGCTCGCGGCCGGCGACCGGGCGAAGGTGTCCGTGATGCACCACGAGCTGGAACACACGGCCGAGGGCGTACACCGGTTCGTCGAGCGCGACCTACTCCCGCTTCTGGCCGGCTGCCCCGACTGGGGCGGGGTCGCGGTCGAGGTACACGCGATCCACTTCGGCGTCCAGCGCGCCGAGATCGAACTGACCGCGCCGGCGCTAGGCACCGCGCCCTTTGTGCTGGCTCTTGAGAACGTCGGCGGGCAGATCGAGGGGAGCGTCGCCGCGACCGGCTGGGCCGACCAACTGACCGACGCACAGCGCGCCGTGTTCGTATTCGCGCTCCGCGGAATGATGGACATGGCTGCGGCCACGCGCTACGACGGCCGCGCGCGGAGCGAAGACGCCGAACCCGCGCCCGGCTACGGCGCGCTGGCGCGACGAGTCACGCTGGAAGAGTGGGTGCAGTTCTGGGAGGCGAAGAGTACAGCCCGCTGATGGCGCAGAGAAGACGCAGATGAAATCAGGATCCGACAGAAACAGGGTTTGAAACCCGTTCTTCGTCTGATCCTGTTTTCATCTGCGACTTCTCTGCGCCATCAGCGGGCCAATCTTCTTACTTCGGCATCTCCGGTAGCAGCCGCACGCGCTCCTTGCCAGCGGGCACGACGCCCACGAACCCGAACAGCATCTCGTTCGTCGTCTGCTCGCCGAACGTCACCAGCTTCGGCGGGGTGTTGGGGTTGTGCGGGTTCTTCGCCGAGTTGTCGAAGATGGCCTCGATCTCGAACCGCGTCCCGGCCTTCGCCGCGATGGGCTTCGCCAGCCAGTAGCTTTCCTGCCAGTTGTAGTCCCAGTGCTTGATGTCCACGAGTACCACCGGGTCACCGCCGGGCGGGGTCATGGTGATCTTCACGCTCTTGCCCAACAGGTGCATGTGGGGCAGCACGCTGTGAACGGTGGCGTCGCCACTCAGGTAGCCGCCGCCCTTCTGCAGGTGGTCGGCCTTGTTCGCGGGGATCATCGATAGCGGCGACATGCCGGTTACGACGAGCGTGTTCCACGGCTTCTCGACCGGCTTCTTGGCGAAGTACAGGCCGATCTTCGTGCGGTCCTTCTCGGCCTTGCCCGTGCGGTGGAAGTGGACCTGCATCACGAAGTCGGAGCCTTGCGGCAGCAGCGTGCCGGAGCCGGTGGGGTACTTCACCCCGAACTGACCCGGTGCCCAGCCGCCCAGCCCGCCGACCGCGGGCACGCCGGGCCGCGGCGCGTCCGACGGTAGCGGGATGAAGCCGATCCCCATTGCGACCGTGTACCCCGGCCCACGGTCGGCCTCGTTCTTGTCCTTCGCGCGTTCGCGTTCCGCGAGTTCCAGTTTCTTGGCCTTGCCCGTGGTGTCGAAGTAGTTGAGCGTGTGGTGGACGACGCTGGCGTTGCCCGGCCGCACCTCGTAAGCAACGACGTACCTGTCCTCCTTCAACCCGGTCGGCATGACGAAGCAGCGGAACAGGTCTTTGCCCGCCGCGCCGACGTGGAAGTCTTCGGGCACGGTCAGCACCAGGTCCGGTTCGCCGAGCTGCCAGCCCTCGGGAAACTTGCGGGCCGGGGGCGCGTCCTTCGAGTCGCCTTCGGGGCACCCGGCCTTCTCCCACGCGGCCAGTGTGTCGAGTTCGCGGATGTTCAGCGCGCGCGAGTTAGCGAACTCCACGCCACCGGTCGGCTTCCACGGCGGCATCTCCTTCGACTGCGTGTAGTGAACGATGTCGGCCGACCAGTTCACCGCTTGCTTGTAGGGCATCAGCGCGAACGGCCCGACCTCGCCCGGCCGGTGTCAGCTCTGGCAGTGCTTCTGAAGGATCGGCAACACGTCGCGATGGTACGTCACGTTCTCCGACGTGACCGTGCGCTCCTTCGCCTCCATGTGACAGCCGATCGCGCGGGTCGCGGTGACGGCGACTTCCTTCCCCGCGACGAGCGCGTCGAGCGCGGCCTTCAGGTCGTGTTCGGTGACCTGCGGGTTCTTCTTCAAGCGGCCCGAATACTGGTTGTCGATGCGCCCGCGGTAGCGCATCACGAGGTTGGCGTCGAGCACAAACGCTTCCGGCGTGACGGTGGCCTTGAATG
>SXHE01000057.1 GCA_005773755.1 Planctomycetia bacterium | reverse complement strand
TCACTCGGGTACGCCTTCCGCTTCGCGACTTCGTCCATGACTACGCTCCTCAGGTCGGGAGCGCGTATCATGTTCGTGGACTGCCGTTTACTTCAACGCCACTTCTCGGATAGCCTCTAAGCCGCGAACCGGCCCTACTGCGAACGTGTCCGGTTCGGTAGGATGATGGTGCGAGTGCTTCTCCCACTCGCACCGAATCGGGGTGTAGCGCAGCCTGGCTAGCGCGCCTGCCTTGGGAGCAGGAGGTCGTGGGTTCGAATCCCGCCACCCCGACTACGACCGCCCAACCGCGGGTGAAACATGTCAATTCGTGAATGGATCGACACCGATCTCAACTGGCGAAGGACCATAATCTGGGGGTCCGCGGAGAGCATCACAAATCTGATCGAACGCATAGACTTGGCGCTTCCCACCGATTGGTCTCGTAACCTCAAGGCCGAAGAAAACTACAAGCTGAGGGGCGGAGAAGCCCCGTCAGCACTTTGTTATGTGCGGCGCGTGGGCGCGGGCGAGGTGTGGTTGTGGATGAACCGACCAAGCCCGAAGCGCCTCATCGGCGCTAACGTCATCCCCACGCAGAACCTGGGCGACTACCGCCGGCACGCGGCCGAGGCGATTGCCGAGTTTCGCACGCGCATCCTCGAACCCCTTCTGACGAACTCCGGTGTCGTCGTCGAAGAGAACCGCACCGGCCCTTACGACACCGTTACCGCGGACGTAATGGAACACCTGTGGGAACTCGCGGACCGTCCGGAGCGAACCTTCCCGCTGACGGGCACGGCAACGGACGTCTGGCGCGATTTGATTATTGAAGGCCGGAAGTCGAACGTGGCTATCGACCCCGACAATCTGAAACACTGGTTCGAGCGCCGTGGGTGGCAGCCCCGCGACGCGCGCCATCTCGCGGATCGGTTCTTTGAAGACGTCTGGCTGTTGAGCGCCTACGACGAGGCCCGGCAGCCGGCATGAGTACGCCACCCGCACCCGCCGATGTGATCCTGTCACAACCGCGCCCGGTCTTGTTTCTGGACACCTGCGCGCTCCTGGACATTGTTCGCGCTCCGTATCGGAAAGAACTGGGCGAGGACACCATCGACGCGGCCCTCAAATTGCGCGAACGTCTCGGCGAGTCGCCCCCAGCCTATCACGCCGCAGGGAGTACGATTCTCGGAACCGAGTTTGCCAACAACGTGGTTGCCGTCGAAAGAGAGCTCCTCGGCGCGATCGAAGCCGGCACGCGGATTGTCGCCGTACAAAACCTTATTGAAGCGCTTGCCCCACCCGTTCCCGATTTTTCCAACCTGCGCGATCGCCTCGTCGCTCTCGCGAACGACCTGCTCGGCCGGGTTCTGCTGATTCCCGAAGACCAGTCGTGCATCGGCCGTGCGTTCGCCCGTGTCCTTGAGAGGCGCGCTCCCGCGGTGAAAAATAACTCCGTTAAAGATGCGTACCTCATCGAACAGTGCCTCGCACTCTGTCGCGAGTTGCGCTCGCGCGGCTTCGGGGAACGGATCGTGTTTTGCAGCTCGAACCCCGACGACTTCTCGGACCCCAGGGCCCCGAAACGGTTCCACCCGGACATCGCGGCCGAAGCCGTCGCAGTGGGTCTTGAATACTTCCCCTCGCTGCGAGCCGCAGTTGGTTCGCTCGGTGCGACCCTCCGAAACGCCACCTGACACTTCGGTGCTTTGCGAATCCTGCTCATGGCGCTGAATCCCTCACGTTCCTCCCCTCCGCGATTCCGCCCGCTCTTCCTGGTCGCGCTCGCGGCGCGCGCGGGCACGGTCGCGCTCGGTGCTTTGCTCGCGACCACTCCGCCACACCTGGAGCCGCCGTTCGATCCCGATGTCGCAGCGGTCAACGTGCGGCTGATGAACGGAAGTGCGCGTGCGATCGAGCCGTGGTACCGGTGGGACGCACGGTGGATCGCCAACGTCGCCATCAACGGCTACAGCGGTGCGACAGACCGCGGCGGGCGATTGGGGGTCGCGTTCATGCCGGCGATGCCGGCGACCGTCGCCCTCGGCGGCGCACTAGGGGTGAACCCGTTCTGGTTCGGGCTGATCATCGGAAACCTGGCCGGCGCGGTCGGAGCAGCGGTGTTCGCGCGGGTCGCGGCGCGGCAACTGAACGACCCCGCCGCCGGGTGGGCGGCGCTCGCGCTGCTGCTGTCGTTCCCCACGGCGTTCTTCTTTTCCGCGCCTTACAACGAGTCGTTCGGGCTACTCTTCACAGCGCTGGCGCTGGCCGCGTGGCAGGCAAACCGGCCCGCGACAGCCGGCGCGAACGCGCTCGGCGGGTCGCTCGCGCGCATGACCGGCCCCGCGCTCGGCGTCGCCGCGCTTCTCGACTGGCTCGTATCTCGCGACCGCTCGACGCTCTGGCGCGCGATCGCGGTCGCGCTGGGCAGCTTCGGCGGGCTGGCCCTCTTCTGGTGCTTCTTGTGGTGGACCGTCGGCGACCCGCTGGCCGGCCTCAAGTCGCAGGCCGCGTGGGGCCGGCCGGAGCTGTCGTGGAAGAACCCGTTCCGCGCGGTGCGGTCGATCTACGATCCCGAACTGCCGCACTGGGGCGAAGCGGTTCTGGTGCTTGGGGCCGCGGTCCTCGGGGTTCGCGCCTGGGTGAAACGTGGAACCTTCTGGGGCGTACTGGTGCTCGTGCCGGTCGCGCAAATGTTCGCCTCCGGCACGCTCCTCAGCGGCCACCGGCTGATCCTGGCCGCGCTGCCGGCGCTGATCGAACTGGCCGATTTGCTCCGCACGAACCGGCCGCGCCTCATGTCCGTTCTCGTCGTCTTCGCCGCGGTCCAGTTCGTGTTGCTGAACCGGTTCGTTCACTGGCAATTTGCGGGCTGAGTTGAATCCGCGCCCGGCGCGGCGCTAACTTTTCTGTGCGCGGCGGTTAGCGCGTAAGTGTTTCCGACGTTTCCTGCTGTTTTCCTTGCATTGCGCGTTTCTCGCACTAGCTTCCGTCCCCCGCGACCGTCTATCCTTCCGACAGACGCCCTCTTACCCTCTCACGCGGGCCGCGCGGATGAACCGCCGATTGTTCCTGAAGGCCGCCGCCGCAGCCGTGCTCCCGACCGCGGCCGTGAGCGCGTCTTATGGCCTGTACGAGGCCGGCTGGGTCGAGATCGTGCGGCCCACGTTTCACGTCCCACGGCTGCCCCGAGCGTTCGACGGCACCACGGTCGCGTTCCTGACGGACATCCACCACGGGCCTTTCACCTCGCTCGACTACGTCCGCTCCGTCGTTCGCACCACGCTCGCGCTGCGCCCGGACATGATCCTGCTCGGCGGCGACTACTCCCTGAAGGACGGGAAGTACATCGCCCCGTGCTTCGACGTACTGGCCGGCCTCACGGCCCCACTCGGCGTGTACGGCGTACTGGGCAACCACGACTACTGGCACGGCATGGAAGAGACGAAGGAGGGGTTCAAGCGGGCGAAGATCGGCGAGCTGACGAACCGCGGGGTCTGGCTCGAGCGCGCCGGCGCGCGGTTCCGCGTGTGCGGCGTGGACGACATGTGGATGGGCAAGGTGGACATGGCCGCGGCGTTGGGCGATTCGACGCCCGCGGACACGTGCCTCGTGGTGAGCCACAATCCGGACGTGGCGGAGAAACTGCGCGACGTCCGCGTCGGGCTGATGCTGAGCGGGCACACGCACGGCGGGCAGGTGGTGTTCCCCGGCGGCGCGCCGTTCGTGCCCAGCAACTACGGGTCCAAGTACCTACACGGCACCTGTCAGGCCCCCGCGACCACGGTGTACGTCTCCCGCGGCCTCGGCTGCACCAGCATTCCCATCCGCTTCGGAAGCCGCCCGGAGCTGACGCTCGTCACGCTGAAGAGCGCCTGAGCCGCTTGCGAACTACGCGGTCCAGGTTTGGGCGCTGGTCGTGTGGGCGATGTGGATCGTGGGGCGCGGGGTGCCGGGGCACAACTGGAAGCTGAGCGGCAGTGCCTCGCTCTTCAGCACGGCGGAAGTCGCGAGGTCCGACACGCCCACAGACACCAACTTCGCGCCCTTGAACTGGTACAGTTCCAGTGCCCACGGGTCCCGGTCCACGATCAGCACCTCGCGCGTCTTCACCTTCGCGTAAAACTCCAGCTTCAACCGCGGGTCTTCACCGGGGCTGGCGATTTCCACCGCCTGATCGGGGCCGCCGACCCAGTGCGTGTTGCTGTCTTTCGCCTTGTTCGACGCGAGATAAACCACAACATCGGGACAGCGGTAATTGTCCTTCCACTTCGCGTCACGGTCGCTCACGTTCGCGCCGGGCTGAACGCGATCACCACCGGAGCGGTTGGCGCAGGACGCGAACGCGTAACACAAATCCATCACCAGGGTCTGGTGTTCGTTGTTGGCAACTGCTGGCACGACGAGCACTCCTTCCCACACTTCGTCACGGTTGTTCTCCTGGGCTCCGCTGCGCGCGAGACGGATTTCGCGCTCCATGTCTTGGTCGTAGATCAGCACCGGCATAGCTGCTTCCTCATATGGGAAGAACAGGGGGCTGACGCCCCCCGCTCGCCAACACCATTGTTACTTCTTCGGCGGCTCATTCAACCCCGATAGGAACTCGACCACGTCGCGGAGTTCGCGCCGGCTCAGCTTCTTGTGCAAGTCGTCGGGCATGGCGCTCGGCCCGGTGCGCCGGGCGACGATGTCCTCGACCGCGATCGTCAGTTCCTTCGCCTCCGCGGTGACGAGCTTCACGGTCTTCTTGTCCTCGGCCTTGATGATGCCGCTGACGACGCGGTCGTCGGCCAGCGTCAGGACCACGGTTTCGTAGCCCTTCGCGATCTTGGCGTTCGGCAGTACGACGGCTTCGAGCAGGTAGCGGCGGGTCTTCTCCTTATCCGCGGCGAGGCCGTTGAGCGCGGGGCCGACGTCGCCGCCCTGGTTGTCGAGCTTGTGGCACCGCTGGCAGTACACCGCGGAGTTGTTCAGCACGATGTTGCGGCCCCGCTCCGCGTCGCCGCCCTCGAGCTGATCGGCGTAGCCGGCGAGCTTGTCGCCGTTGGTCGCGGTCGCGATCTTGTTCTGCGCCGCGCGGTACTTCTCCACCGGTTGCTTGAGTTGGGAGAACAACTTGAGCTTCGGCGTGGCGGCACGCACCTCGGCCGCGTCGAGCACGTCGAGCAGAATCGCCGCCGGCACCTTGCCCGCGTTCACCTGATCGAGCCAGTGCGCCAGAATCTTGTCGGCGTCTTCAGAAGCCTTGAAGGTGGCGAGGATGGCGAACGCGCCCTGCTTCTCTTCGAGCGAGGTCTTCTCGTCACTCAGCAGTTCTGGCAGGTCTTTCAGCACCGCGGCCGGGTCGAGCTTCGCCCGAACGGTGCGTCCGGCGGCGCGGAGCTTGGGCTGGTCGGTGGTCATGGCAAAGTTGGCGAGGTCTCGCGTGCCAGCGTCCTTTAGCTCCGCGACTGCGAGCAGCGCGTCGGCGCGAAGGCCCGCCGCGGCCTTCTCGTCCTTCACGATGGCGGTCATGGTCGGGCCGAACTCCTTCGCGTTCAGCTTCACGACGGTCTCCGCGGCCTGCTTGCGCACGGCGTCGCCCCCCTTGAAAATGCCGGCCCCGGCCTTGACCAGTGCCGTGACCGCGAACGTCGCGTGCTGTTCCTGGCGCTCCAGATTCCGCGTCAGCCCGGTGATCGGATCGCGGCGCGGCGGCTTCGGCCAGTCGCCCATCAGTTTCAGGGCGAAGGCGCGAACGTGCTCGGCCTCGCTCGCGCGCGCCGCGAAGTTCGCGACGCGGGCCGCGGCTTCCGGCGTACCCAGAACGTAGTTCGCGGCCAGCGCGCGGAAGCTGATCGCGTCTTGTTGTTGCGGCTTGTCCGCGAGCTTCGCGAGCGCGTCGCCACCGCTGATGCGCTCGTCGTAAATGGCCCGCGCCGCCTCCGCAACAATCCGCGGGTCACTGTCGCTGAGGAACTCCGCGATCTTCGGCTCGCGGGTCTTGCGGAACGCGAGCACAAGCCCCATGCGCACCGCGGGCACGTTGTACTTGGCGTTGTCCTGTTCCGCGGCCCGCTTCCACACGTTGAGCAGGTCGGCCGGGTTGCGGGCCATGTGGACAAGCCCCATCACGCCGGCTTGCCGCAAGTACGGGTCTTTGTCGTTGTTCGCGCGCAGCAGGTCGAACAGCGGGCCGTAGTAGCCCATCTCACCCACGGGCCGGCGGACGAGCGGTTCTTGCCCGATCTTTCCGAACGCGACCGCGGCGGCGGCCTTCACGCGGTCGTCCGGGTCGGCCATGAGCTTGCCGATCGCGTCTTGAATCTCGCCCGCCCCGGGCGCTTGCTCCAGCCCGCGCCCGCTGTGCCGCACGACGTTGCCCAGTTGCTCGACTGCGGCGCGCTTGAGTTCCGCATCCTCACCCGGTTTGTTGATCAGGTCAAGCAACGGCCCCGCAGCATCACGCTTTCCCCGCGCGAGCGTTCCCAGACCCCATACCGCGTGCAACCGTGCAAGCCGATTCTTCGACTCACGCAACACCCTACGGAATGCACCGTCGGCCTTCCGTTCCTCGGACGCCAGTTCAAACTGCGCCTCCTGGCGCACGAGTTGGTGGGGGAACTCCAACAGC
The DNA here is from genome assembly GCA_005773755.1 of Planctomycetia bacterium. Taxonomy (GTDB): domain Bacteria; phylum Planctomycetota; class Planctomycetia; order Gemmatales; family Gemmataceae; genus Gemmata. The sequence continues at coordinate 1,740 of SXHE01000057.1, read as the reverse complement.
TTCGCCAGCTCCTCGATGCTCTTCTTCTCGAACCCCTCCGCAAGCAGTTTCTGCGCCTCCTTCACTTGCGGGTTCTTCATCGCTTCGGGATCGGTGATGCGGAAGATGCGGCCGCGGTTCTGCGGTGCCCAGCCGCCGATCCAGTCGGACCAGTAGAACGCCCCGTCCGGCCCGAACTCGCAGTCGGTCGGCACCATCCCCTTGATGAACGGCTCCGGCTTGCTCACCTCGAAGCTCGCGCCCTTCGGCTTCACCGACAGCGACCAGATCGTGCTGCTGCCCGCGTTCGAGGTGAAGTCGCAGGCGAAGAAGTGGTCCTTGTACTTGTCGTTGAGGCCGATGCCGGGGTAGTGCGTCAGGCCCGCGGGACCGGCCCCGAAGTTGAGCAGCGGGGGCACGATCCACGCCGGCTGGCCCTCGTGCTGCGGCAGCCACAGCTTCTCGGTGTTCCACGCGCCGCGGTTGCCCTGCGGCACGCCGGGCGTGTGGTAGCCGGTGCCGTACTGGAACCCGCCGCGCCAGCCGCTGTCGCCGCCTTCGACGATGTGAACCCACCGCGCCCGGTCACCGCTGTCGCAGTTGTTGTCGTAGGTGAACAGGTTGCCGAAGTCGTCGAAGGCGATCTCCTGCGGGTTCCGCAAGCCGCCGTGAACGACTTCGAGGTTGCTGCCGTCCGGGTCGCAGCGGAGCACCGCGCCCTGATTGGGGTAGTTGAGCTGCTTCTTTTCCTTCGTCATCACGACGAAGCCGCGGTCGCCCATGCTGAAGTAGAGCTTACCGTCCGGCCCCATGCGGAGGCCGTGCAGGTCGTGGCCGAGGAACTGCACCGTCGGCCCGAAGCCGGTGAACAGCGACTTCTTCACGTCCGCCTTGTTCGCGCCCTTCGTGTCTTGCAACACGTACAGATCGGGGATGCACGCGAGGTACAACTGCCCCTTACGCGCCAGCACGCCGGCCGCGAGGCCGTCCTGCGGTCGGTTGTAGCCGCCGCTGAACACTTCGCTCTTGTCGGCCTTGCCCGCGCCGGTGCTGTCCCAGACGAGCCGCACCTGATCGCTGTAGCTCTCGAAGCCCTGGTACTTGTGCTTCTTGTACATCGCGAGCAGGTCGTCGATGGTGCGGTTCGCGAGGTCTTCGTCGAGCCACTGCATGTGCCCGCGGGTGTCGGGCACGCCCTTGTCGAACCGCGTCGTCTCGGCGACGAACACGCGGCCCTTCTCGTCGAAGCAGAACGCGACCGGGTTCGCCATCAGCGGGGCCGCGGCCCACACATCGACCTTTAGTGACTTGTCCGCGGTCTGCACCTGGGCGACGGCCGCCTCGTCCGCGGTCTTCTCCTTCTTGGGCTGCGCACCGGCGTTCGGCGCGCCGTGCGGCGTGAGCGTGAGGGCAAGCGCGGCAACCAACGGCACCGCGACCAGATAACGAGGCATGGGAGAAGCTCCGGAGGCGACAACAGGCGGATGCTGTGAGGCTACCGGAGATGCAAGAGAGAGGCAACTCAAGGTCGCCGCCAGGCGTGGTGTACGGTGCGTTGGCACGGGCGAAACCGCGCGCAGTTGGAAGCTAACGCGGCCCGGACACGCGGCACGGGGGCGTTGCGATTACCGTGAAAACGAACGCGGCGCGCGTCAATGACGACGCGCGCCGCGCGGGTTTACCGCGGTACCGATCCGCTTACTTCTTCGTCACGGTGGGCTTGCTCCCGATCCGCTGCGCCGCGGGCAGGTCGAAGCGGTC
>SXHE01000633.1 GCA_005773755.1 Planctomycetia bacterium | reverse complement strand
GGGCGTCAGCCCTCCGAGTTCACGCAAACCTGTCAGTCACGTTTGGGTTGACTCGGAGGGCTAACGCCCTCCGCTCGCCGAGGCGATTGGCTTCGATGTGTCACGGCGACTGGCCGCGGGCCTGATCCAGGCACTCGCGCTTCCACGCGGTTTCGAGCGCCTGCGGGCCGGCGATGTCGTACTGGCGCTTCAGCGCTTGCGCGGTGCCGTAGCGCTGCGCGTCGCTCAGGAAGATTTTGAAGTTGCGCTCGCCCTTTAACTTCACCAGGTACTCGGTCACGGACACGCTCTGGCAGTAGAAGCCGGTGAGCTTGTCCGCGGGCACGTCCTTCAGGTCGAACAGCGCGGCGAGGGTGCGGAGTTCGCCGTCGCGGACGCAGCGCGGCAAGGTGCGCGTGTACCGGCTGATCTCTTCCGGCGACCCGGCCAGCACCGCCATGCCCTCGAGCGCCCAGCGCGGCGGCGGCTTGTCCGCGAACAGGTCCGCGAGCACGACGTGCGTGAGTTCGCGCGGCAGGGCGTTGGTCGCGAGCGCGTCGTCGTCGGCCCGCAGGTCGATGCGGCGGGCGGTGGCGCGGCCGTTGGCGAGCGTCACGGTCGCGTGCCCGGTGAGCGCGGCCGGCTTGCCGGTCGCCTTCGAGTAGCTCTTCGCGTCGGTGTGAATCACGATCTCGCACTTGGGCTGCCAAGCGCCGCCGGGCGGACCGCTCCAGCGCTCGAAGATCTGCTTGCGGCTGGCTTCCGCGGCCTTCGCCACCGAGTCGCCGAGTTCGCGGTTGCCGCTGTGGTGGACGCGGAAGCTCGCCGTTTCGACCACGTCGCCCGCCGCGACAACCGGCGGGGCGGGTACGCCGGGCGGCGCGGACTTGGCCTTCGCTTGCGCCGCCTTCAGCACCTCGCGCCCGAAGGCGAGCAGTTTCGCGTTGTCGGAAATCAGCTCCAGTGCGTCGGCCACGCTCTCGGCCGCGGCGGTCGCGGTGGCGGCGTCACAGTTCGGCGCGTTCACCCGATCCGCGGCGACCTTGATGCGGCAGTACGCCCACGCGGTCTTCTGTTCGGTGGTCAGCTTGGTTACGCCGACCGCGGTGAAGAGCTTGTCCGCTTCCGCGAAGTCGCCCTTCTTGAACGCGGCGACCGCGTCCGCCGTGGTCGGCGGATCGGCTGCGACCGCAACGAGAGCGCAGGCCAGAGCGAAGAGGGAAGCGAGTACGAAACGCGGCATGAGGCGGCGTCCTTGCCGGGAGTGAGTGGGCGGCACTCTCATACGCTGCGCGAGCGCTTGGGGGCAAGGTGAAATGGGGCGCGCCGCTCGCGCCGTGTGTCCTCTACTTCTTCTTGGGGGCCGCGCCGAACTTGGCGAGTTTGTCGAGTTCCACCTTGAACTCCTTCGTGCCGGCGGCCTTCAGGATGGAGGCGTTCGCCTTCTCCAGCAGTTCTTTTTCCAGGTCGGGCTTCACCACTTTCACGAGGTCGATGACCAGATCGCCGGCCTTCTCCGCGCTCTCGCCGTCCAGCCCCAGCGTGTGGTCGATCACGATCTTGTCGTAGAAGAGCTTCGCGTCGGTGGTGGTGACCTTGAGGGTCACGTCGGGGACGACCGAGCCGGGCTTGAACGCCAGCTTCTGCACTACGGTCGCCTTGATCTGCACCGCGCCGCGACAATGGCCGCGGGTCTCGCCGCTGTAGAGCTGCCGGCCACGCACCCACACCTGCTGCTCCATGCGGAAGTTGATGTCCATCGCGACGTTGATCGTGACGTGCATCGTGTCGTCCGCGGGCTTCACCAGTTCGGTGATGCCGATGCCGAGCGACTTGACCGGGTCGCGCGCGGACACGGTGAACCGCCGCCACACGCCGTCGTTGAACTTCTCGCGGGCCATCTCCGGGCTGGCTTTTGCCGGGTTGCGGAGCAGCACCTTCCCGACCGCGAACTCCTTCTGCTTGCCCCAACCGTCTTCGGCGGCCACGAGCGGAACGGGCATGTGCTTCAGAGCCATCTCGCGCATCATCTTGGTGATGCCCGCGACCTCTTCGAGCTTCGGTTGCTCGACGCTCTTAGGCGATTTGAGCTTGATCGGGTCCGTCGGCAGCGGAAGCGGGATCGGCTCCGGGTCCGGCGGCTGCGCGAGCGCGGCGCTACCGAGAAGCGCGGCAAGACCGGCAACGGCGAAACGACGCATCACGCACACCCTCCGAATCGCGGGCATCCGACCCGCGCCAATAAGAGCATAAACCGCGCCGCCGGGGAAGCGCATTAGCCGCTCGCCGCGGCCCGCGTCAGCCGGTCCCGCACCGCCGCCCACTCCGGCGTGTCCGGTGGCAGTTCGATCACGATTCGGTCGAAGCGGCCGTCATCGAGTTCGTGAAGTATCGCGTACAAGTCGGCCGCGTACTGGGTCGGGGCGTCCGAGATGAACCGGTACTCGTAGACCAGATCGAACCCGACCGAGACTACCCGAAGCCCCACGTCCTTCAATCGCCGGTGTTCGGCGTCCGCGTCCGCAGCCAACACCAGCGGCGTGCGCGGGCTGTAGTGCTTCGCCATCTGACCTGGGGAACGCGAAACGCCCTCATCCTTTGCGCCGGATTCCACCCGTCCGCACACTTCCGCGATCATCGCCGCGCTAATCAGGCCGGGGCGCAGGACGCGGGGGATTTCGCCCGAGGCATCAACTACGGTGGATTCTATCCCGCCGGTACAGGGGCCGCCGTCCAACAACAGGTCAATTCGGCCGTTCAAGCTTTTAAGGACGTGTTCGGCCCGCGTCGGGGAAAGCTCGGTGCTACGGTTCGCGCTCGGTGCGGCGATGGGAACGCCCGCGGTGCGGATCAAGTCGCGCGCGACGGCGTGGTTTGGACACCGCACCGCGACGGTCGGTCCGCCGGCCGTTACAATGGGGGGAACCAAGTCGGCTTTCGGAACGACCAACGTGAGCGGGCCGGGCCAGAACCGGGTCGCCAGCTTCGCAGCGGTCTCCGGCCAGACGGCCGCGACGTTTAAGACTTCGGACACGTCCGAGACATGCACGATGACGGGGTTCGTCGCGGGGCGGCCTTTCGCCTCGAAGATGCGGGCGACCGCTGCGGAATCGAGCGCGTTCGCGCCGAG
>SXHE01000632.1 GCA_005773755.1 Planctomycetia bacterium | reverse complement strand
GCTGGGCGTGGACCGCTGCCGCGTGGTCTTCGACTTTTACTTCGCGGACAGCGTGCCGGACGACTTCAAGAAGCAGAGCATCGACGTGGCCGAGCAGGTGCAGGCGGAAGACATCGGCGTGTGCGAAGAGGTGCAGCGGAACCTGAACAGCCGCAGCTACACGACCGGCCGCTTCAGCGCGAAGCGCGAAAACGGCGGCCACTGGTTCCACCAAATGTTGGGGCGCGCCCTGAACGGCGCGCCCCTTGGGAGCTGAACACAACACATCGCATCGACGCGCTCCCGCGTCACTTGCCCACCGCGATGACCCGCTCGATGCGGGTGACGTTTCCCTGCTTGTCCTTCACAAGCACGGTCAGCGTGCCCTTCGCCAGCGCCGTTACCGGCTTCGCGAACTTGTACTCGCGCACGCCGGGCGACACTTCCTTGAACCGCGCCGCCAGTTCACCGCCGGCCGCGATGCCGTCGACCTCGAAGTCCGCGGTCACGTTAAGGCTGCCGAGGTCGATGCCCGTGCCGGTGTCGTGCATCCCCACCAGGATGCGGTCGAACGTCGCGTTCACGCCGGCCTTCGGCAAGGTGGGGGCCAGCGTCGGGCGCTGGTCGTCCAGATACCAGCCCTGCGAAGCCGCCTGCGGCTTGGTCAGGTCGATGGGGCAGCCCAGATCGATCCAGCGCGCCAGCGTCAGTTTGTCTTCCTCGGTGAGCGCCGCGACCTTGCCGCTTTTCACCGCGCCCGGGGGCGGCATCGCGCCGCCGGTGAACCCGGTGTGGGCGATCTCGCGGTTCTGGTTGGTGTCCGGCACCGGCTTGCCCTTGTGGTGCAGCGACTTCGGATCGCCGGGCACGGTCTCGTAGGGCATCTCGTCGTTCTGCCAGCCGTCGAGCCGCTCGCCGTACACCTTCCAAATGAGCAGGCTGCGCCGGGCTTGCATCATGCGGACGTACCGCGACGCGGAGTTGGGTAGGTGCGCCCAGCCGTGCCGGTGCAGCGGCTTGTGGCCCCACTTGCCGTCCTTGTCCGCGGCGAGCCGCGCATAGCTACTCGGCACGGTGATGTCGAAGCCCAGGCCCGCGGGGTTCTGAGTCTTAACCATCGTGTCGTCGTCGAGCACCAGGTTGCCCGCGGGCTTCGCGCCGTCCTTCTCCGTGTGGCACGCGACGCAGCTCCGCACGAAAATCGGCTTGATGTCGCGGAAGTACTCGACCGACTTCGGCCCGGCCTCGTAGCGGATACCCCTCTCGTCCTTCGCGTCCCATTTGGTTTTGCTCTCGTCCTTCGCCTTCGTCGTGATGAGCGCCGTCTTCTGGGTCAGGTCGAAGACCTCGTAACCGGGCTTGCCCGCCAGCGTGTCCTTGAACTCGGTCGGCTTCTGGCTGTGGGCGTGACAGCCGCCGCAGTCGGTGCGCACTTCGCCCGGCCGCAACTGGTGCCACGTCTGCGCCGCGTTCAGCACCATGCCGCGCTTGTCGAGGGTCTGAAACGTCCACGCGACATCGGCCGGTATCTTCGCCAGGAAGCTGGTGTCCGGGTTGCCGTCCGGGTCTTTCGGTTGCTGGCCGTCCTTGTCGAACTTACGCAGCGGCAGTTCGCCCAGGATGCGCATGCGCTCGCGGGCGTGGTTGTAGTAGGTGCGGCCGGCGCGGGCCTCGCTCGTCGGTTCGAGCAGCAGGATGCGGACCGCGTGGATGTCGTCGTTCGCGTACAGGCCGGCGTCGGAGCCTTGCACGCTCCAGTTGTGGGACGAGTCGAATCCCTTGTGCCCGGTGGGGTCCTTCTCGCCGGCGAAGGTCGCGGTCACGGTGCCCGGCTTCACGACGCCATACGGGTAGCTCTCGCGCTTGTAGAAGCTGGACGTGCCGACTAACCCGAACGGCGTACCTTCGGGCAACTGCTTCGCGAGTTTGCCATCATTGGCGAGCGGCGTCAGCTTCTTCGGTTCCGCGATACCGTGAATGCGCTTGTACGGCACCAGCGCCCGCGGCCACTGCTCGTGGTACTTCGGGTCGTTCTTGATGAGGAGCATCTCGCCCGGCTCGTTCACGGCCTTCCCGCTTTTGATGAGGTAGATGCCGCTGTCGAAAGCCGGCGTGTGGCGCGTGCTGCTGTTGAGCGAACCGGCCGACCACGCGGTGAGGACGTGGTTGTCCGGGGCCGCGGCCGGGTGCGTCACCTTGCCCACGCGCGGCGAGTCCTTCTTCGACGGGTCGGCCGGATCGCTGGGCCAGTCGCCCTTCAGCACGAACGGCGTCAGCGATTCGAGGCCGAACGGACTGAACGGGAACTGGATGTTGATCGGGCGGCCGTCGGCGTGCCGGCTGTGGCGCACCTTCGCGTTCTTCGGGTCGGCCTTGTAGCCCGGCCCGAACCCGGCGTAGCCCTCCGGCGGCTGAACCGGGAACGTCAGGTAGGTGCCGAAGCCGAAGTTGTTCAGGTTGTAGTAGCTCTGCACCACGACGCTGCCGTCGGAGAGCTGCGCCTGGAAGTGCGTCGAATCCGCGGTGCCGTTGCCGATCTCGAAGGCGCTGAACATCGGCCCCCAGTTGGTGCCGTCCGGATTGATCGACCACACGCCCCACAGGTGGTGGCTGCGCAGCCCCTGCGATTCGAGCGAGCTGAACATGATCCGGCCGTCTTGCAGCGCGACCGGGTGCAGGGCCATGCCCAGGTTCAGGTGGCCGATGCACTCCACGTTGCCGCCGTCGTCGTCCATCGTGAACAGTTGCAGCGCGAGCGCGTTGGGCGCGTAACCGGGGTTGCTGGCCTTGAAACCGTTGCGGTCGCTGACGAACGCCAGCTTCCCGCCCGGCAGCGGGCACGGGCCGAGGTTGTACACGCCCCAACTCGACGGCTGCACCTTCGACCAGTCCGCGGCCCCGGTGTTCGGCGTCCACTGCTGGCGCGTCAGTTGCGTCACCTTCTTCGTCGCCACTTCGACGCGATAAATGTCCGCGCCCTTGTGGCCGAGTGCGTCGTGCATCTTGGCGAAGTACACCGACTTGCCGTCGAACGACACTTGCGGGTCCGCGATAGACTCCTTCTCGGTCACGGGAACGAGTACCTCTTCCTTGCCGTCCGGGTGGAGCAGCATCAGGTCCGCGCCGGGTTCCATCGTTCGCGGGTCGCCGACCTCGGCCCAGCGCGAGCGCCCGTCGGCGCTCTTGCGCGGCGCGCGAACGTAAACAATGTCGAAGTCGTACCTCACGCCCTTGTCGGAGGCGATGGGCGCGGGGTTCATGTTGAGCACACCGGGGAACCGCGGTTCGGGCGGTTTTTGTTTTGGCGGCTGCGCGAGGCCGACCCCGGCAACGAGTGCGACGGCGAGCGCGAACAGCGCGGCGCGCGAGTGGAGAGGGGGCATGGCAGGCTCACGGAGGAAGGGGGACGAACCGGCGGGACCGACGCGCCGAGCATACCGCATCGGCGCGCCGGCGTCACGAAGTTCTTGGCGCGAGAAACGGCGCGCCGCTCGGGGCGGGATGAATCCCGAAACCCTCGCAACGGACCTCTTGACCGATTATGTATTTCCGTATAGTATTGAACAGGTGTCCGAGAGGAGGGCGTTCCGATGGCGGGCGGTTGTGTAACAGATCCGCGAGTCGCCCGCTCGCGCGAGAACCGTTCGGAAGCTGATGTTGCTTCTGTAGCCGGGGTCATTGACCCCGGTGCCGAACCTGGGGATCAGCTACCGGCCTCAGTGAGGCCGGCCACAGAAGAGGAGTGTCCGATTTCTGTAGCCGGGGTCATTGACCCCGGTGCCGAACGAGACGGGATGCCTGTTGTGCAAGGAGTTTACAATACCCCCGTTCGGGGGACATTCTAACCGGTGTGAGTTGTACCAGGCGCGCGCGCTTTTCCACTCGGCCGTTCTTCAACCCCTGAGGCTTTGTGCAACACTTTCGCAACATTACCAATTCGGAACCGCACCCGACGCCCGCAACGCTTCAAAGGTGGCGGTGCGGTTGATCGCGTCGAGTTAGCGCCCGCCGCGGTCCCACGGGCGGCTGCCGCGGCCGTCGTCGTAGCCGTCGTCGCGATCATCGCGGTCGCGGCCCCGATCCCGGCGGTCGTCGTCGCGGTCGTCGTAGTCACCGTACCCGCCGTCGTCGTATCCGCCACTGGCAATCTGCTTGCTGTAGCCGGCGATCTTCACCCAGTACGCGATGAACGTCCCGAGTGCGGCCAGTCCGAGCACCCCAGCGACCACCAGTAGCGCGAGTTCGTCCGCGGCGTCGCCCGCGCCGTTGAACCCGCCGCTAATCATGCCGAGTACACAGGCCGCGATGCCGAGGCCGCGGCCGTAGTCGTCGCCCCGGTCTTGCCCCCGCGAGCGGAACTCGTTCCGCAGCGAGTCGGCCACCCGCGCGACCGTGATGAACTGCCAGACGATGTTGAACAGCGGGATGAAGTTCAGCCACACCATGCCCGGTTGCATGGTGCGGTTCCGAGGGCTGCACCTGTTCAGCGCCTTCTGGAGCGTGAGCAGGAACAAGATGACGACGACCAGGTACACCAGCAGGAACACGCACAACACGGCACCGACGGCCGCGACCGCCTCGTCGTCGTTGAGTTGAGCGAACAAGGGGAACATGCGGGCCTCGCTTGGGATGAATCGTCGGGACACTCACTTCGCGGCGAGCAACTGGCGGAGCACATAGGGCAGGATGCCGCCGTTCTTGTAGTACTGGACTTCCTGCGGGGTGTCGATGCGGCACAGGGCATAGAACGCGACCGTGGTGCCGTCGGCGCGGGTCGCGGTCACGGTCAGCTCGCGGGTCGGGCCGGCGAAGTTGGCGTCCAGCCCGGCGACCAGCCCGCCGATGTCGAACACCTCTTCGCCGATCAGCCCGTGGCTCGCGGCGCTTTCGCCGGTCTTGAACTGGAGCGGCACGATCCCCATACCCACCAGGTTGCTGCGGTGGATGCGCTCGTAGCTCTC
>SXHE01000631.1 GCA_005773755.1 Planctomycetia bacterium | reverse complement strand
TCGGACTCGGTGCCGCCGATCACGGCCCGCTTGATGCGGTCCAGTTCGGTCTTCGCTTCGACCACCTGCGCGTCCCAGTTCTTGATCTCGGCTTCGGCCTTCTTCTCGTCGGCATCGGCCTTGAGGATTTCGGCCGCGGCCCGCTTCTCCTCGGCGTCGGCCCTGTTCACGGCCGTCTGAAACTCGAGCTTGTCGATCTCGTAGAGCGGAGTGTTGGCCGCGACCTCGGTGCCCTCGGCGAACTTGACGGCCGCGAGGAACCCGCGAATCTTCGACCGGACCTCGACGGCCTTCGTGGTCTCCAGGTAGCCGTTGTACGTCCAGTAGTCGCGCACCGGCACGGACGCGGGGCGTATGACCGTGACGCGCGGCGGGGGCGGCGGCGCGGGGGCCGGTTTGGACCGACTGCACCCGGCCAGGCTAGCGGCGGCCGACACCGTGACGAGAGCCAGCGAAAGACGGCGCATGTGGAAAAGCCTCTGGCGCGAACGAACCCCGAACAAACAGCACCCGGCGCGCCGGGTGCTGTTGTACGCCTGTAGTTATAGTACCGGCGCGCCGCGCGGCGCTTACGAATGGTGGAGCGTCACTTCTTCCCGCCGCCCCAGAGTGGGGCGACGTTGCCCTTGTTCCACTCGTCCCACGCGCCTTGAAGCTCCTTCACCTTGTCCGGGTGCTTCGCGGCGAGGTCGGTCTTCTCGCCGATGTCGTCCGCGAGGTTGTACAGCCGGGCCGGAGAGGTGCCCTTGCCGCCGTCGGCGACCGCGTCGTACTTCACGAGCTTCCAGTCGCCCTTGCGCGCGGCCGTCTGCTGACCGAAGCGCCAGAACAGCGCGTCGTGCGGGTCTTTGAGAACCGGGCCGGACAGGTGCGGGATCAGGTTCACGCCGTCGAGCATCCAGTCGGCTTTGATTTCGACACCGGCCGCGGCCAGAGCGGTGGGCAGCACGTCGAGTTGGATGACGGGCGCGGCGAACACCCTCCCCGCGGGAATCTTACCCGGCCACGACATGACGAACGGCACGCGCACACCACCTTCAAGCGTGGTTCGCTTCGAGCCGCGCAGGGGCGTGTTCACCGAGCCGTTGACGGAGGTGCCCTGCATCGTCGGTCCGCCGTTGTCGCTGAAGAACACGATGAGCGTGTTCTTGTCGAGCTTCTCCTCCTTGAGTTTCGCGAGCAGCTTGCCGATGGCCTCGTCCATCGCCCACATCATCGCGGCGTAGGTGCGGCGCTGGTTGTCCTTGATGTCCGCGAACTTCTTCAGCCGCTCGTCGGTCGCGTGCATCGGTGTGTGGACCGCGTTGAACGCGAGGTACAGGAAGAACGGCTTCGCCTTGTTCTTGTCCACGAAGCTGACCGCTTCGCGGCCGAAGGCGTCCGTCAGGTACTCGGTTTCGTTGGCGTCCTTCGTGCCGCGCAGGATCGGCTCGCCCTTGCCGGGAAAGTACGGGTGTGCGCCGCCGAGGAAGCCGAACGCGGTGTCGAAGCCGCGCTTCTGCGGGTGGAACTTGTCCGCGCCGCCGAGGTGCCACTTGCCGACCCACGCGGTCGCGTAGCCCGCGGTCTTCAAGCGATCCGCGATCGTCGTTTCGCTCAGCGGCAGTCCGACCTCCGGGCCGTTGCCGTTGAACTCGTGGCCGAACCGCGTCTGGTAGCGGCCGGTGAGCAGCCCGGCGCGGGTGGGTGAACAGTACGGCCCGCTCACATAGCCGCTGGTGAACCGCGTGTCGGCCTTTGCGAGCGCGTCCAGGTTCGGCGTCGGAATGTCCTTGCAGCCGTGGAACCCGACGTCCGCGTAGCCCATGTCGTCGCCCACGATGACGACGATGTTGGGTTTCTCCGCGGCCGTGACCGGCACGGCGACTGCGAGCGCGACGACTGCGAGCGCGAGGCGCGACATGACAAGCCCTCCCGGGTGTACTCGTTGACGGTGGCTGATTCGTGTGCCCAACCCCTCCCCCCCAACCCCCTCCCCTGTGCGGGGAGGGGGAGCACGCGCGCCGAACATTCCGCGCGTGGCGTCGCTGACCGTATCTTCGATCGCGAACCCACCCCTCCCCGCACAGGGGAGGGGTCGGGGGAGGGGTTTACGACGAGAACCGGACAGTAACTCCGGGTACATGAATCCGAACTGGGAGCATTGTGTTCTGGCGGAGCGGCTCGCGTACAGGAGATTTTGCGCGATCAGAAGTCGCGGGCGTAGCCGCAGGTCCAGCCGCCGTCCACGGTGAGGATGTGGCCGTTCATGTAGCTGTTCTCCGGGTCCGCGAGGAACTGTGCCGCGACCGCGATCTCGTCCACTGTGCCGGGCCGACCGAGGGGGACGTGATCGAGCATCCGCTGAACGGACTCCTTGAACATCCCGTTGTCACCGTAGAAGAGTTGGCGCGTGCCCTCGGTGAGAGTCGAGCCGGGCGCGATGCCGTTCGTCAGGATGCCGTGCGGCCCCAGCTCAAGTGCCATCGCCTTTGTCAGGTTCACGACGCCGGCCTTCGCCGCGACGAACGCGCACTGCAACCGCAGCGGCACCAGCCCCGCGATGCTGGCGATGTTGATGATCCGGCCGCGCTTCTGGCCGCGCATGACCGCGCTCGCGGCCTTGCTCATCTCGTACAGTCCGGTGAGATCGACCGCGAGAATGCGGTCCCATTCCTCGCGCGGGAACTGGTCGATGGGCACGCGGTGCGCCATCGTGTTGACGCCGGCATTGTTCACGAGCACGTCGAACCGGCCGCACTCCGCGACGACCCGGCGCACCGCGTCCGCGATCTGAGCCGGCTTTGTGACATCCAGCTCCAGCGCGCGGCCGTTGGGCGTGGTCGACGCCGCGGCCTGCGCTTCGGCGAGCACGAGGTCGGTGTAGTAGGGGGCGCTGCCGTTGCGTGCGAACCGATCCGCGATGGCCTGCCCGATGCCGCGCGCCGCGCCCGTCACGAGGCTGACGGTGCCGTTCAGGTCGGATGTCATGGTGTCGTCCTCAACTCGAAACCCACGGGGCCGGGTTCGCGACGCAGGCCGCGAGCGCTTGCAGGAACCGCGCGGCCGGTGCGCCGTCCACGATGCGGTGGTCGAAGGTCAGGCTCAGCGTGATTTGATCGCGGCCGATCACGCGGTCGCC
>SXHE01000630.1 GCA_005773755.1 Planctomycetia bacterium | reverse complement strand
GACCCTGTGGTGCAGTCACGGTGCATCGGGGCCGCGAAGCTCGGCTTCGTCGTGCTGTGCGTGGACGCCTTCGGTGCGGGCGAGCGCGGCGTCGGCACCGCGCTGGGCGAGTACCACGGCGACATGACCGCCGCGACGCTGCTCCCCGTCGGCCTGCCGCTGTCGGGGCTTCAGGTGTACGAGAACATGCGGGCCGTCGATTATCTCGAAACGCGCCCGGAAGTGGACAAGACCCGCATCGGCATCACCGGCGCGAGCGGCGGCGGCAACCAGACGATGTACGCCGGGGCGTGGGACAAGCGGTTCAAGGCCGTGATGCCCGTGTGCAGCGTGGGCAACTATCAAGCGTACCTGCACACCGCGTGCTGCATGTGCGAGGTCGTGCCCGGCGCGCTGAAGTTCACCGAGGAATGGGCGGTGCTGGCAATGGTCGCGCCGCGGGCGCTGTGCGTGGTGAACGCGACGAAGGACGGCATCCAGTTCTCGGTGGGCGAAGCGAAGAAGTCGCTCGCGCTCACGAAGCCCGTGTTCAAGCTGATGGGCAAAGAGGACAACCTCGTTCACGCGATCTTCGAGGGGCCGCACGACTACAGCAAGGCGATGCGCGAGACGATGTACGGCTTCATGGCGCTGCACCTCAAGGGCGAGGGCAAGGGCGACCCGATTCCGGAAGTCGCGTTCAAGACGGAGAACCCAGAAGACCTGCGCTGCTTCCCCGGCGACACGCGGCCCGATGACTTCATGACGATCCCGAAGTTCGCGGCACAAGAGGGGAAGAAGTTGCTCGCGGCGAAGCCGAAAACATCGAGATTTCTTGATGATACGATTGATCTATTGAGAGCCGACCATAAGCGACTCGTAGCGTTGTGTCAGTTCCCGGGCAACAGCAGCCCCAGCCTCGTTCCGGCCGACCGCACGGTCGCGCCGAACGGGCCGGACTTCGTCCTCCGATACAAGGCGGGGATCGAACTCCCGGTGTACGTCGAACCGGGCGAGAACAAGACGACGGTCGTGCTGTTGAATCTGGACGGGGCCGCCGCGGCGCGCAAGAGCGAACTCTTCGCGGCGCTGAAAAAGAAGGGTGTGCGGATCGTCACCGTGGACCTGCAAGCCACGGGCACACTCGCGACGACGGGTGAGCGGGTCGGCCGCGCACCGGACCACAACTCGGCGGAGTGGGGACTCTGGCTCGGCGCACCGCTGTTCGCCCAGTGGACGACGGGAGTGGGGCACCTCTGTCGCGAGTTGGCACGAGTCGATGGGCGTGGCGTGATCCTGATCGGAGATGGTCACGCGGGGGTCGTCGCACTCGCCGCCGGTGCCCTCGACGGCACCGTCGTTCGCACCGGTGACGGCCTCTTCGCCCCCCGCGTTGGCCAAGCCGTCTTCATTGACCAGGTGGCCGCGGTGAACACCCTCGTGAGTTTCGTCACGAGCGAGCCATATTCCAACCAGCGCCTCGGGATGCTCGCGCCGGGCATCCTGCGTGAAGTGGGCGACGTCGCCCGCCTTGCGGCGTTGTGCGCCCCGCGCCGCGTGGTGATCGCGGGCGGAGTCACGCCCGAGGGAAAAGCTCAGGATGTGGACGACCTCGACGCGGAATATCGGGTGGCAAAACACGCCTTCAAGTCTCAAATGGCGGGGAAGAACTTCGTCATGACCACACCTGACAAAGTGCTGAAGGAACTCCGCCTTGCCGCCGCGAAGGATGAGAAGAAAGACAAGGACGAACCCATCTTCGAGCCGGGGGCGACGCTCACACCGCTATCGGCCGAAGGCGCGGGCGGTGAAGGACCGGCGTGGGACGCGAAGTTCGGAGTGTTCACCAGCGGCAGCAAGGGCATTCACCAGCTCACGCCCGACGGCGAGAAAAAGGTGTGGCGCGAGAAGGCCGGCACCAACGGCCTGCTGTTCGACCGCGACGGCAACCTCGTGTGCTGCGAACCGGTGTCACGCTCGGTGTCGCGCGTCACGCGCGACGGCAAGCGCACCGTGCTCACCGACTCGTTCGGCGACAAGAAGTACAACCAGCCCAACGACCTCACCATCGACAGCAAGAACCGCATCTACTTCAGCGACCCGCGCTACGGCCCCCGCACGGACATGCAGCAACTCGACAAGGACGGGAAGACCATCGAGGGCGTGTACCGCATCGACGCGGACGGCAAGGTGAGTCGCGTCATCGGCCGCGAGGTGGACCGCGCCAACGGCGTGCTGGTCAGCGCCGACAACAAGTACCTGTTCGTCGCGGACAACAACAACGACAAGGGCGGCGCGCGCAAGCTCTGGCGCTTCGACCTGAATGCCGACGGCACCGTCAACCTCAAGAGTCAGAAGCTCCTTTATGATTGGGGGACAGGGCGCGGGCCGGACGGCCTTAAGCAGGACGCGAAGGGCCGACTCTACGTCGCCGGCGGGCTGAACAAGCCGAACCCGCCCGCCGAACCTGCGACCGACGTGAAGGGCGGCATCTACGTCATCGACCCCGACAGCGGCAAGCTGCTCGCGTTCGTCGGCGTGCCGACCGACGAAGTGACCAACTGCGCCTTCGGCGGCGACGACCTGAAGACGCTGTACATCACCGGCGGCGGCACGCTCTACAGCATCCGCACGACCACCGCGGGCCGCGTGATCTGGCCGAAGAAGTAACAGTCCGCCCGCGACCGCTTGTGGCAAAACTCAAAAACCTTGCACAAGAAATCTCCCCGCCGGGCCAGGGCGCGAGCGGGGGATTGCGAACCTGTAGCACAACACCGGCGGGCCGAAGCGGGCGGTTGAAGAATCCTTGCACAACAAGCCACCGTTTGATTGTCGCCCGGCTCGCGAACGGGCAACTCGTAAATCCTGGTGCACGACGCACCTCCCGTCGGAACGCGGGCCACCGGTCTCCAATCGGATAATATACGCGCGTCCAAAGATGGTCAAGGTCGGGGGCGAATAATTTTGCCCCCACGTTTTCGCGTCCGGGCGCGACGGGTTGACGCCCCGCGTGGGGGCCGATACTTTAATTTGACCGAGGGGGTGTAGCTCAGTTGGTAGAGCGCTT
>SXHE01000629.1 GCA_005773755.1 Planctomycetia bacterium | reverse complement strand
CTGGGCTGAGGAATCGCAGGCCTTCAGCCTGCACACGGTTTTCGCCCGTCAGGGCGAGATTCCTCAGCCCAGGGCAACGCCCTGGGGTCTGGACCGGGCGCTGTGTCGCCTCTGGCGACGACGCTAAACCTGCACCTTTCCCACGATCACCTCCACCAAGAGACCTTTCCCATGCGCTCGTTCGCCGTCGCGCTGTTCGCGCTGGCCTTCGCACCGTCGGCGCGCGGGGCTGACCCCGCGCCCGACAAGATGCTGCCGCCCTCGACGCAACTCTACATCCGCTGGGACGGGATCGCGGCCCACGCCGACGCCTACAAGAAATCGGTGTGGGGCGGGATCATGGCCGGACCGACCGGTGACAACGTCCGCGCGCTGCTGGCCCGCGCGCCCAAGCTGCTCGGCGCGTCGGTCCTCGCGGACCCGTTGCTCGCCGGCAAGCCGCCCGCAGAGCTGAAAGCGAGCCTCGCGGACCTCAAAGCCACCGAGAAGCTGATCGACCTGATCGCGGACAAGGGCGTCATCATCGCTGCGGAAGTGCGCGAGCCGGCCCCGACCATCAAAGGCATCGGCACCGTCGTCGGCGGGCTGATCGGCGGCAAACTGCCCGGCCCCGAAGCGATCATGCCCGACGCCCAGGTCATCGTGATGGTGCCCGACGTGGGCGACAAGGCCGACGTGCTGTTCGGTAGCTTCCGGCTGCTGATGAAGAAGACCGAATACACGGTCGAGCCGTTCGAGGCCGACGGGCGCAAGGGTTTCCGCGTGAACGTCCCCGACGGCGGACCGTTTCCGGTTCACGTCGCGTGGTGGGTCGAGGGGAAGCACTTCGTGTTCTACGCCGGCACGCGCAAGCCCGCGGCCATCATCTCGGAGATGCAGTCGAACGTCGCGAAGGGCGGCGTGACCAACCACCCGTTGTACGTCCGCGCCACGAAGTTGGGCCAGTTCGAGAGCATCACCCGCGGCTACATCGACACGGGCAAGATGATCGATCTGGCGAAGAGCCTGGCCGGGCCGCTCGTGCCGGGCCTGAAGGAGCGACTCGACGGCACCGGCCTCAGCGGGCTGCGGGCGGTCGTGCTCTCGTCCGGCTTCGACGGCAAGGAGTCGCGCGCGACCTACGAGTTCGACGCGCCCGGCGAGCGCAAGGGGTTGCTGAAAGTGCTGAAGCAGGAACCGCTCGGCGTCGCCGACCTGCCGCCGCTGCCGCCGGACGTGAGCCGGTTCTCCGCGCTGCGCATCGACCCGACCGCGACCTACGACGCCGGCATCGGCCTCGTCGAGTTCTTCTCGATGATACAGGAGTTCGGCGTCGAGGACGACGCGAAGAAGAAGGGCCAGGCCGAACTCATCAAGGTGCGCAAGGACTACCTGATGCGCGAGACGGACAAGTTCCTCGGCATCTCGGTGAAAGACGACCTGCTCCCGCACCTGGGTGACAAGCTCGTCATATACCAAAGTCCGACCGAAGGACTACAGGTGTTCGGCACGGTCATCTGCATCTCGGTGAAGGACGCGGCGAAGGTGAAGACCGCGGCCGACCGCGTCCAGCGCGCGCTGGAAGCCATCGCCAACAGCCCGATCAAGGTGCGGAAGAAGGTGCTCAAGGGCGTCGAGTACCGCGAGTTCTACGCCCGCGGGTTCGGTGTCCTGACTCCGACCTACGCGGTCGTGGGCGACTGGCTGGTGATCTCCGGCCACCCGCAAGTGGTGCAGGGGGTGATCTTGCGCACCAAGAGCGATCTGCCGAAGTGGAAACCCGACGAGGCGACCGCGAAGCGGCTCGCGAAGATGCCCGCCGGCTGCGGCCTCCAGTACTGCGACCCCAAATCGACCGCGTCGAACCTCTGCACCGTCGGGCCGCTGTTCCTGAGCGCGTTCGGCAACCGCAACGTGTTCAACGAGCCGGCCGAGACGGACTTCGACCCGATCGACGTGGGCATTGTGCCGAACGCGCACGAGCTAAACCGGCACCTGTTCCCGAACCTGACCGTGACCCGCGACGACGGCAAGACGATCCGCATCGAGGTGAACGAGTCGATCAGTATGCCTCTGGAGGTGATCGGGTTGGAACCGCTCGCCTTCGCGATTGCGCTGAGCCTGCGGTTCTGATGTCCGCTGGCGTTCGATGGCGTTTCGTGTACTCTGGGGGGCGCAAGCCCCCCTTCGCCTTTTTACGGAGCCTCCCCCATGCGCCTCTCCCTCGCCGCCCTCGGAGTTCTCGCGATGGCCGTCGCTGCCACACCCGCCGACCTGCCCGTGCCCGACAAGCTGCCGAAGATCGCCGAGTTCCCCGACGTGCTCGCCATGCGCGACGGAACGAAGATCGCCACGAAGAAGGAGTGGGAAGAGAAGCGCCGGCCCGAACTGAAGGAGCTGTTCCAGCACTACATGTACGGCCGGTTCCCCGCGAAGCCGGCCAAGTTCACCGCGAAGGTGCTGTTCGAGGACGCGATGGCGCTCGACGGCAAGGGGACGCTGCGCGAGGTCGAGATCGCGTTCGGCCCCCCCGAGTGGCCGAAGATGTACCTGCTGATCGCGGTGCCGAACGGCAAGACGCCGGCCGCGTGCTTCGTCGGCCCGAACTTCCACGGCAACCACGTCCTGACGACGCACGAGAAGGTGCGCGTGCCGGACCCGAAGTTGTGGGTGCCGGGCAGCGGTCCCGGTGTGGCGAAGGGCACGAACAAAGCAACGGAAGCCGGCCGCGGTAAGGAAGCCGGCACCTGGCCGCTGCAACAGGTCGTGGAAGCCGGTTACGCGGTCGCGACGTTCTACTGCGGCGACATCCAGCCGGACCGCCCGAACGTACACGAGGGGATGCGGGCGACGCTGCCGGTTCCGATGGGGATGCCGGCCTCGGACCAGACCGCGACGATCATGTGGTGGGCGTGGGGCTGTCACCGCGCGGTCGATTTCCTCATGACCGACAAGACTATCGACGCGAAGCGGCTCGCGGTGGTCGGGCACTCGCGACTGGGCAAGACGGCGCTCCTGGCCGGGGCGTTCGACGACCGCATCGCGGTGGTGATCCCGCACCAGTCGGGATGCGGCGGGGCCGGGCCGAGCCGGTCGAAGAACCCCAAGGCCGAGACCGTGAAGCGCATCACGACCGCTTTCCCGCACTGGTTCTGCTGGCACTTCAGCGCGTTCGGTGACGATACGACGAAGCTCCCCTTCGATCAGCACAGTCTCGTGGCGATCTGCGCCCCCCGCCCGGTGCTGTTCACGAACGCCGAGGACGACCAGTGGGCCAACCCGTCGGGCCAGTTCGACGTGCTGCAAGCCGCGGCCCCCGCGTACAAGCTCTACGGCGACGCCGCGCCCGTGGCGAAGGCCATCCCGGAGCAGGGCAAGCTGAGTGCGGAGCGCCTGGGCTACTTCGTGCGCGACGGCAAGCACAGCATGACGCCCGCCGACTGGAAGGTGTACATCGAGTTCGGCAACAATTGGCTGAAGTGACCAAGCCGCTCGCGGCTTCGCGGGTGTAGAATGGAGGGGCAGATGCTCCCACACGTTCGCGGTCTGTATTTGGCGGAGCGCGTCGATGTCGACCCGGCGACGCGCAATCTGTCATTGATCGAGTGTTTCCGCACACTCGTGGTCGAAGGGTTGCCCGCCACCGCGGACCCGTTCGCGGTGGTGGCGTACTTGGCGAACGGGGTCGGTCGGTATCGGTTTGAGGTGCGCATCTCGCGACTTGACACGATGGCCGTTGTGTACTCGGCGAGCAGCGAAATCGCGTTCCCGAACCGGCTCCAAGAGGTTCGGTTCTTGCTTCGTGTTGAGCAGTGTGTTCCGCGATGAGGGCGAGTTCGAGGTCGCGTTGTGGATCGGTGATGAGTTACTGGCTCAAACGCCGTTCCGGGTCAAGAGCCTGCACGCGGAGGACGAACCATGAGCACTCCAGGTAAGACCGTTTTCGAGAGCCTCGACAGCCCGCTGTTCGAGTTCTGCGACACGGACGCGAACGTGCAGGTCCGAGATTCGGTGCCCCTGACGGCCCCCGAACTGCTCCGCCTCATGCGCGAGCGCATCAAGTACTACGGCGCGCCGCTGCCGGACGGGTTCGTCGCGCCGCCGGGCATCGACCTCGCCGCGCTGCTCAAACAGGTGCCGTGGCCGCCGCAGGCCTGACGCGCCAACTCACCCGCGCAAGGACGCAACCCATGTCGATCTTCACGCGGATCAAGCGGCGGGTGGCGCGGGCTGTCGCGCCGCGGCCCGCGCCGCCGAACGCCGACCTTACCGCCGCGTACCGCGTCCTCGCCGGCGGGCGCGGCAGCGCGGAACGGCTGGCCGCGCTCCGCGAGTTGCAGTCCCGCTTTCAGTGGGACGAGCAGGGCATGTTGCTCACACTGCTCGTGGAACCGGAAATCGCTGACAACCTGCACCTGCCGGACATCGCCCGCGCGATGTACGAGCGCCACGCGGTCGCGCCACTGACCACGCACTTCGGGCCGGTGATCTTCGGCTACCCGTGCGACCACTACGTCTACGGCACGATCAAGCGCACCGGCCGGTGGGAAGAACACGTCGAGGCATTCCTGCGGAGGTGGTGTGTGCCGGGGGCGCTGGCCGTGGACGTGGGCGCGAACTGCGGCTACTTCGCGGCGCTGCTGTGCCACCTCACCGGGCCGAGCGGTGAGGTTCATGCCTTCGAGCCGGCCACGCACTTGGTCGCCGCACTCGAGCGCACGCGCGACGCGAACTGCTACACCCGGCTCCACATTCACCGCGCCGCTGCGGGCGAAGCCGCGGGCACCATCACGCTCCACATCGACCTGATTAACACCGGCGGCAACCAGATCATGCCCGCCGGATTCGTCGTCCCAGAGGACCGCTACCTGCGGGCCGAGTGCCCGGTTGTCGCGCTGGATGAGGCGCTGCGGGACCGGTCGAAGCCGGTGCGCGTGATGAAGGTGGACGTCGAGGGCTTCGAGCTGTCCGTGGTGCGCGGCGCACGCGGGCTGATCGAGCGCGACCGTCCGGCGCTGTGTCTGGAGTTCGCCCCCGATTACATGACCGCGAAGGGCGCGGACCCGCGCGAGCTGATCCAAGTGCTGATCGACGCGGGCTACGAGTTCGCGTTCCACAACGGCCCCGCGCCGGCGGGCCTGACCGCGGCGCGGTTGTGCGAACACGTCTCGCGCACATACTCGTGGACGGAATTGTTCGCCACGCCGCGCGACGGCGCGAATCTGCGGGCCGCGGACGTGTCCTCTGAGTGAAGATTCCCGCGAAGACCCCTTGAAGGGTACCGCGGAACCTTCCAAAATAGCTACGCCTTGCCCCTTTAGCTCAGTTGG
>SXHE01000628.1 GCA_005773755.1 Planctomycetia bacterium | reverse complement strand
GTCAGCCGGCCGGTGAGAGCGAACGCCCACCACCGGCCGGCTGACACCGGCCGTTCGCCCGGAGTGAGCAATGATCCCGCAACGCATCAAGATGTCCGGGTTCCTGTCGTACAAGGACGAGCAGGACATTCGGTTCGGCGAGGCCCCGCTGTGGATGCTGTCGGGCACCAACGGCAGCGGCAAGTCGTCCGTGTTCGACGCCGTCACGTTCGCGCTGTTCGGCCACCACCGCGGCGGCAGCCAGAGCGCGCTCGAACTCATCAACAAGGAGAGCAGTACGCTCGCCGTCGAGTTCGACTTCACCAGTGACAAGCAATTGTTCCGCATCAAGCGCACGGTGAAGCGGCAGAAGAACGACAAGATCGCCAGCACGCAGCAGGTGCTCAAGAAGGTCGGGCCGGCGGGCGACGACGAGTGGGAGGCCATCTCCGGCACCGAGTACAAGACCAAGTTCGACGCCTGGATCAAGGACAAGATCGGCCTCGACTACGAGACGTTCACGTCGTCCGTGTTGCTCCTTCAAGGCAAAGCCGAGAAGCTGCTCGACAGCACGCCCGCGGGCCGGGCCGGGGTGCTGGCGCGCATCGTCGATCTGGAACGTTACCAGAAGCTGCACGGCAAGGCCGACGACAAGCGGCGCGCGCTCAAGAGCGAACTCGAAGGCATCGCCAACCAGCTCTCCGGCTTGAAGGAAGTGAGCGAGGACGAGTACGCGGAGGTCGAGAAGTTGATCGCCGCGGCGGACGTAGCCCGCACGCACACGCAAGAGCGGATCGACGTGCTCAACGCGCTCGAACTGCGCGCGCGGCGCTGGGCCGACACGCAGGGCAAACTTTCGGGCGTGAAGCTCAAGCTCGCTGACGCAGAGAAGTTGCTCGGCACCGCTATCGCCATCGAGAAGGACCACACGCGACTGCGCGAGCTGCGCGACGTGTTGCCGTCGGTCACCACCATCGTCACCGAGCGCGGGCGGATCGGCGAATCGGAGCGCAAGTCCGAGCGCCTCACCATCGAGCGCGAGAACGCTTCCGACAAGCGCCGGCGAACGGAACACGCGCTCGACCAGGGCCGCAAGAAGCTCGCCGGCCTCAAGAAGACGCAGAACGAGGACGACGCGAAGAAGGCCAAGCTCGACGCGCGGCTCCGCGAACTGTCCGCGGTGCTCGAAAAGGTGCGCCAGGTCGAGGACGCCGAGGCCGAAGTCAAGCGGGTCGATGGCGAACTCGACCGGCTCCCGCGCGAGCCTGAGAAGCTGGTTCACGAGCTTCAAACGGAGCAGGAGCGGCTCGTCGCACTGGCGCAGCACATCGCGGTGCTGGAGCGCCTCCACGCCGACCGCTCCGAGCTGACGAAGGTGGTCGCGGGCGAGAAGGGGGCGAGGGCTGACGAAGCGCGCCTCAAGGCCGACGGCATCAAGGCGAAGGCCGACTTCGCCGACCTCGAAGCGAAGGCGAAAGCCGCGCGCGAGGACCGGGCCGCGAAGG
This sequence comes from Planctomycetia bacterium, assembly GCA_005773755.1. Classification (GTDB taxonomy): domain Bacteria; phylum Planctomycetota; class Planctomycetia; order Gemmatales; family Gemmataceae; genus Gemmata. The sequence goes on along the minus strand of SXHE01000628.1, from coordinate 8,876 downwards.
ACCAGGCCCGCGCCGAGGCCAACGCGCTGGCGCGTCAGGCCCGCGAGCTGGCCGACGAGTTCACGACGATGGCCGGGCAGACCAAGTGCCGGGCCTGCGGCCTGCCGCTCACGCCGCAGCACTTCGCCGACGAGAAGACCCGGCGCGCGACCGAGGCCGCCGCCGCCGACAAGCGACTGAAGGAGCTGACCGACGCCGCGGGCAAGGCCGCGAAGCTCGAAGCCGAACTGAGCGCGAAGGAGGTCGCCGACCGCGACGCGCTGGGCAAGATGCGCGACGACTACAAGGACGCCGCCGCAACGCTGAAGCAGGCCGCGGGCGACATCAAGCGGCTCACCGACTCGTGCCGCCAGAGCTACTTCGCGCTACCGGACTTCTTCAAGCAGAAGGTCGGGCGCGCCGAACCGGGCGACTGGTCGAAGGCGACGTACCCCGACCGGCACGACATCACCGAGCTGTCGGGGCAGGCCCACGGCATCGACGGGGTGAAGCGCAAGCTGCGCGCCGCACAGAAGGAAGCCGACGACGTGCGCGCGCTCAAGGCGAAGGCCGAGTCCGCGCGCGACCGGCTGGCGAAGGCCCGGCAGAGCGTGCCCGGCGGCGACCCCGAAGCGCTGCGCCAGGAGTTCGCCGCGAAGCAGAGCGACGAGACGAGCGTGGTCGCGCAGATGGTCGCCACCAAAAAGGCGATCAGCGAGACCGAGGGCGACAACGACCGGCAGCAGCGCACGCTGGGCGAGGTGGACCGCGAGCTGACCGAGATCGCCGGCAAGGTGAACCTCGAAGAGGCCAGCCGCAAGCAGAGTGCCGAGGCGATCGACCGCGCGAAGAAGGCGCTGCCGCAGCCGTGGCAGAAGGCGCTCGAAACTGCTGGCCTCAACGACCGCGCGAAGTGGCAGGACGAACTCGCGGCGCTGGAAGCGAAGGGCACCGAAGGCAAGTTCACGCAGCTTCAAGCGGCCCGCGGCGGCCTCGACCCGCTCCGCGCCGAGATCAAGCAGCTCGAAGCGGAAGCGGACACCTTCGCCCCCGAGGAACGCCGCAACCCGGACGAGGTGCGGGCCGAGTGTGCCACCGCCCGCAAGGAGCTGGACGCCCGCAACAAGGAGCTGCTCGACGCGAAGGGCCGCAAGCAAATCCTCGACGGCTACCTGCACCAGCGCGCGGAACTGAACGAGCGCTACAAGCAGGTGGACGCGGACCACAACCGGCACAAGACGCTGGCCGAACTGCTGGGCCGCGACCGGCTCCAGCGGCACCTCGTGCGCCAGGCCGAGCGGCAGATCGTCGACTACGCGAACGCGGTGCTCGACCGCCTGAGCAGCGGCCAACTGTTCATGCGGCTGGTCGAAGCGGAGACCGGCACCGACAAGGCGCTCGACTTGGAGTGCGCCAACCGCGTCGCCGGCGGGTCGGCCATCAACGTGGCCTTTCTGAGCGGCAGCCAGAAGTTCCGCGTCGCGGTGGCGCTGGCGCTGGGCATCGGCCAGTACGCGAGCAAGCAGCACCGCCCGATCGAAAGCGTCATCATCGACGAGGGCTTCGGCTGCCTCGACCGCGCCGGCCGTCAGGTGATGATTCAGGAACTGCAAAACCTGCGCGGGCACCTGCACTGCATCTTGCTGGTGAGCCACCAGGAAGAGTTCGCCGACGCCTTCCCCGACGGCTACCGCTTCGAGCTACAAGACGGCGCGACAAAGGTGAGCCGCTTCGTGCGGTGACGCGCGGTACAATCTGGTCGGAGGTGACACATGGGCAAAGTGATTCTCGACGCCGCGACCCGCGCCAAGCTGAACGGCCTGACGGAGAAGGCCGCGCTCTACGACGAAAGCGGCGAACTGCTCGGCTACTACCTGCCGCCCGAACCGATCACCGCCGACCCGTTCACGGAAGCGGAAATCGCGGAAGCGTTCAACCAAACCGGCCCCGGCCGACCACTGGCTGACATCCTCGCCGACCTGAGGAAGCGATGACCTTCGCGGTGCTGTGGCAAACCGAACGCGGTAGCGTTGCAACGTTCAGATCGGCTACGACTTCTTCCGCTTCCCCTTCGCGCGGGTCTTGATCTCTTCTTCAGTCAGTGCGCCGATGGATCGCAAGTAGTCGGCAACCTCAGTGTGTCCGAATTGGGTTGCAGTTGTGAGGAGGCTGCGCGGTGGATCGTCGACGAGAATATCGACAGGCGCACCGTGCTCAACCAGCAGTTTGACCATCTCAAGTTTGCCTTCGGCAACAGAGGAAAGCGTGCCGCAGGAAAAGGTCAATCCACGGAACTCATACTTGGGGTGTGCGCCGTGTTCGAGTAACCACTTAGCGGACAGCAGACGTTCCCGCAGAACAGCCGTGTAAAGCGCCCCCCACGGGTACTCTTGTTGCGGGGTGTTCACGTCCATACCGAGTTCGACGAGAACAGCGACGACATCGGGGTTGTCGTACTCAGCAGCAAGATGTAGCAACGACCTTTCAAAGTAGTAGTAGCTCAACCACTGGGGTTGAGACGTCAGGAACGCGCGTACCTGTTCGACATTACCTTCTTCGATGTGGTTGAGAAGGTTTCCGTGATGAAGGGAAAACTCGGGAGGGAATTGTCGCCCGTTTCCCCACTGTTTCAGCGCTGTCGCCATAGCGATTGCCTTTCGGAAGCAGTGATGCGGTGAAGTATTCGAGCTGATAAAGAAGCCGCTGCCTTACTCTTTTATCGCCTCCTTCGCGACGCGCCATTCGACCAGGGCGAGTCGCGCGGACGCGCCGACCAGCGCGTCTGGTTCCACCGCCCGCTGTGCGTCCGCTTCCTGATCGACGACGCCGCGAAAACGGTTTCGTCGCCGCCGTGAAGTGGGCGGGCTACTGAACCGATTGGCGATGGCTACCGCTTCGAGCTACAAGACGGCGCGACAAAGGTGAGCCGCTTTGCGCGGTGAGTGCCCAGCAGGAACACGAATCTCTTCCCCGGTCGTCCGTTGGCTCGGAGCGACAGGGGAAGAGGAGCCGACTTCCCACAACTCGAAATGTTACGCGCCGGACGCTTCGATCTTGAGCGCCAGCCCGTTCGTCCCCAACAGCGCCTCACCCAAATCACCGACGCGGAACGCGGCCAGCGTGACGTGGATGTCGTTCCGCTCGATCTTCGCCCCCGGTGCGGCGGCCACGGTCACCACTGTGCCGTTTCCGGTGCGAATCGCCACCTGCCCGGCGGCCGCGTTCACCGCGGTGATCCGGCCCTCCACCTTCTGTCCCGTGATCCCGCCACTGGTGCCGCCGCCACCGCTCACCGCGCCGCCGTTGTCGTCGTACACGTCGTCGAACAGATCGTGGAACGGCCCGTCCACGCCGTTGTCGTCGAACGAGCGGTAGCGGACGAGGCCGGTGCGCTCCACGATGAGGTCGTCGCGCCCGTTACCGCTCGCGTCGTTGACGAAGACGTTCACGCCGCCGGTGTAGCCCGGTTCGAACACGATCTTGCTGCTGAGGAGCACGAGGTCGTCGCCACGAAAGACCTTCACGTGTGACCCGGCCCCCGGCCCGGCCCCGGTGATGATGTCGTCTCGACCGTCGCCGTTCAGGTCGCCCCCGGACACGCGGACCCCGCCGACGAACGCGCCGTCGTAGGCGTAGAAACTGTGGAGTTCGGCGAGGGTCCGGCCGTCGAACACCTTGACGTGTGGGGAGGTGCCGACGGCCGCACCGACGATGATGTCGTCGGTCCCGTCGTGGTTGGTGTCGCCGTCGTCCACGTTGACCCCGCCACGGAACCGGGCGTCGAACGCGAAGAAGCTGCGGATCTCGCTCCCGTCGCGACCGTCGAACACCTTCACGTGCGGGCTGATCCCGCCCGACGCGCCGGTGATGACGTCGTCGACGCCGTCGTTGTTCACGTCGCCGAGCGCCACGTCCACCCCACCGAGGAACCCGGGGGCGTAGGCGAAGAAGCTCTGGAGCAGGTTGCCGCTCCCGTCGAACACTTTCACGTGTGGCCCCCCGCCGCCCTTGATGCCGACCGCGATGCGGTCGGGCAGGCCGTCGCCGTTGCGGTCGTCGTTCGCGTCACCGTTCAACCCGGCCGCGAACCCGGGAAACGCGTCGAACTGAGACTTGATCGCGCCGGTCGTACCGTCGAGGACGCGAACCACCGCGGGTTCGCCGGTCTCCGGCACGTCGAGGATGAACCCCGCCGGCACGGTGCGAGCCTCCAAAGATTCGAGGCGGAGACCGGGCTTCTGGGCCTTGGGAGAGGTGCTCATGGAACGAACTCCGAATGAAGGAAAGAAGAAGATGTCGCGGGAAACGACCCGAGACACACGACAACCGAGACGGACGAACGGCAACCACGCGAGCGCGGTAGGTCAGTGCCGCGGAACAGAGAGAAAATTGCAAACGGCGATAACAAAATCGCTGGCGAACGCGGTGCCGCGGTCGAGGAGAACCGGAGGGGAGGACGGACTAGATGAGGAGCGCGCGGTGTTGGACAAAGAGGGGGCAGACGAGAGGCCACGCGGGTGTCGGCGCTGTCGTCCGATCGGGGTGATCGACCAAGACGAAAGCGAATTGAGCCGTCGCGAACACGTTCTCCACTTGCCCCGCGTCGGTGCCGGTCGAGTCACTCACGTCGGCTGCGATGGCTGCATCATCGAGGTACCACGCATCCGCATCGTGGTTCACTTTCGGGGCAACTGGCACGTCGCTCGGAGCACCCGTAATTCTGGAACTGAACTGACTGAAGTGGAAGTGGGGTCGTGTGTCGCCGGTCGCGCTGCTGTTCGCCCCATCCGTGTGCAAATGCGGAGCGGCGGTGAGATGCGAGAGCATCACCCCGAAGGCGAGGAACAGCAGCACTGATTTCCGGATCATACTTGGTGTTGCTGTGGAACTCAGGTGATATCCGCCTCGAATCCACTACCACCAATTAATACGCCCCGCACTTTGTGATAGTCAAGTGAAAACAGGTGGCGCGACTCAGAAACTCGGAGCCGGCGTTCAGAATCGGGCCGCAGGGTGACCCCTGCGTAACACGCCGGCACGGGCGCTGATGACCCGCGGCGCTGGTGCGGGTACGATGCAGGGGTCGCGTGGTGCGGCGGGGAGGCGATCGGATGAAGTGGGCCGGGCTACTGGCCGCGTTGCTGGCGTGCGCCGCGGCGGTGCTGTGCGCCGATCCGTCCGAGCCGACCGCCGATGAACTCGTCGCGTGCCTCGGCGACGACGACTATCGCACGCGCGAGAAGGCCCAGCGCGAGTTGTGGCAGCGCGGCACGGCGGCCATCCCCGCACTCGAGCGGGCCGTGCGCGGCAGCGACCCGGAAGCCGCACGCCGCGCCCGCGAAGTCCTCGACCGGTTCGCGTGGGGCGTTCGCCCCGACACGCCGCCCGCGATCCTCGACCTGATCCGCAAGTTCCGCGCGGGCGACGCCGACCCGCACCGCTGTGACGAAGCCCGCCGGCAAGCCGTCACCACTCTGTTGAAGCAGGGCAAGCCGGGCGTCGCGGCCGTGCGTGCGATCCTCTCGCGCAACATCCCGCCCGAAGCCCGCACGCCGCTGACCGCGAACGTCACCGCGTTCGTCCGCCGCGAAGTGCCGCTCTTGCTTCTTGCGGGGAAGACGGACGAAGCCGACGAGTTGATTGCGCTGCACGCGGTCGGCACCACTCCCGACGGGGCCGCGGACTTTGCCGCGTATCACGTCCTGCGCGGCGACGTGCCCGCCGCGACCGCCCGCGTGCGGGCCGCATTCGATGCCGGCCGCAAGTCCGACGCCGCGCGCCTGGTGCTCGTTCACCTCTACCGTGCCGCCGGGAAGTGGGCGCAGGCCCGCGAGGTCGCCGCGAGCTTGCCCGTTGGCGAAGACGAGGCGAGTTTCAAGGAAATCCTGCTCGAAGACGAGGGCGACTGGAACGCGCTCGCGGACCTCGCGCCGGGCCGCGAGCTGAACCACGCGAACGCGGTCCGGCTGTCGCTGCTGCGGCTGGCCGGGCGCAAGGACAAGTTCGAGGCCGCCGCGAAGAAGGTCCGCGCCGACGCCGACGAGCTGACCGAGCAAATGGACATCCTGGACGCGGCGGTTGCCCTGTTCGCCAACCACCGGGCCGACGCCGCGACCGACCTTCTACTTGAGAAGCGGCAGAACCTCGCGCTGCTCGCGGAGGTGCTGATTGCTCGCATGAGGTACAAGGACGCGCTCGACCTGATCGGCGCGGGCGGCATCGAGAAGGGGAAGATCGGCGGGACCGAGCGCGCCGAGTTCAACCTGCGCCGCGCCCGCGTGCTCATGGCGACCGGCTATCGCGACGACGCGGTACAACTGTTCGAGCAGGTGGCCCGCGGGATGCGGAACAACGAGCGCGGGCGGATGCTGTTCGACATCTCCGCGCGGGCCCTCGTGCGCACCGAACTGCGGATGGGGCTGCGCGACCTGGCGTGCGAACACGCGGCACAGTTCGTGCCGCCGGATGCGGAGGGACAACCCGCCGGGGCGCAGGGTGAGTCGCCGTTCGAGCTGCTGTTCCCCAACGACCCAAGCGCGGCGGAAACACTGTTCGCCGTGCTGCGGGCGAACAAGGTGCCCGGCGATCAGCCCGGCGCGACCATGATCCGCGTGCGCGACGTGCTGACCGGCACCGCGAGCGTCGCGGCCGTCGATCAGGCGGTGAGGCTGTTGCGCGAGTCCGCCGGATCGCTGCCCAACCACGGCTTCCTGCCCGGCGGCGACGGCACCAGTTCGACGATCCGGTTCGCCCCCTCGGCGCGGGCACTGAAGGCCCGCCGCTATCTGGCGCTGGCGCTGGTGTGCCGCGCCGCGAGGCGCACCGCGGACGCGGAGGCCGCGTTCAAGACCGCCGCGGGGCTGAGCGAGGGCGGCGACGGGGCCGACGCGCAGGGCGCGCGGTCGTGGGTGTACGGCGCGCCGGACCCGGCCCGCGTGTGGGTCGAGTGGGGCGAGTTTCTGGCCGACGCCGGCCGCCATCGCGACGCCGCGGCCGTGTTCGAAGCCGGGTGGAAGCTGTTCCCCGACCAACCGCTCCCGCTGTTCCTCTGGGGCCGGGCGCTCCAGAAGGCCGGCGACACGAAGGACGGCGCGCGGCGCATCGAGCTGGCGCACTGGGTCAGTTTGGGCAACGATAAGGTTCGCGGCCGGTTCCTCGACGAGATGGTGCGCCGCGGCGAGGCGGCGGCGATCCGGCGCGAGGTCGCGCTCATCACGAAGGCGTGTTGGAGCCACGATCACTACTTCGGCAACGTGATGAACCAGTGCGCCCGCGGCAGCGCGCTCGTGGGCGACTACGCGACCGCCGAGACGTGCGGGCAGCGGTCGCTGCTGGTGGTGCTGCGGCACCCCGGCGTGTACTTCGTGGACACGGTCGCGTACATGAATGTGCCGCACGATCTGCTCGTGTTCCGCGCGCGGGCGCTGGCGAAGGCCGGCAAGTTCGATGAGGCCGTTGTCGCCGCGCGCGCGGTGCTCGCGGTCACGCCGGGGCACCTCGACTTCGCCACCGGGATCGTGCCCGACCTGGACCGCCGCGACCGCACGAAGGACGCGGACGAACTGTTCGGCCGCGCCTGGAGCGCTTACGAGAAGATGCTGAAGGACTACCCGGACAGCCCGGCGGCGCGGCACGCGCTCGCGGTGCTGTCCGGCCAGTGTAACCGGAACCTCGACGACGGCCTGAAGCACGCGAAGGCCGCAGTCGCGGCCGATGGTGGTTCGCCCCAGTATCGCGAGGCGCTGGCGGAGGTGTACTTCCGGCGCGGCGCGCGCGCCGACGCGCTGAAGGTGATGCAGCAACTCGCCGACGAGCAACCGCGGAACCCGCTCTACCGCCGGCAACTCGCCCGCTACCGCACGGCCGCGTTCGACAGCCCCTGGCCGCACACCGCAGAGTGACGCGCGACGTCGGCACGGTCACATGAGTCGAGGGGGCCGCAATAAGTCCCGTTGGTGCTTGTTACCACACCCGCGTTCCGGGCTTCTCGATGATGACGTGTTCGATTGACCCGGTGACGGGCGAGTAGATGAACTGGATCGCTAGCCCATTGATCAAGTAGCCATCCCAAGCTCCCATGATCCCCAAGATCGAGTCCTCAATTTGCTCCCTAGAAGCAGTTGGCTTGCCCAGTTTCTTGCGAAGCGCCTTCCGATCAGTCGCGAACGTAACGCCACCGATCAACTCGCCACGAAATTGCGAAAACTTCTCGTGGCCTTCGGAGTGCAGAAACACGAGCTCCAATCCAATGCCGCGAGCGAATCTGAGTTCCACACCCGCTTCCTTTGAGTGGCATCGTGACTCCGGTAACCCGATCGACTGTCGGTGCCTGGTCCACTTGCCGAGCGACTTCAATTGCCGGTTCGATAGTACCTCCTCGGGGGCCGAGCCGAGCAGGGCACCGAAGTCCATCAGATTCATGTGCGTCTCCTCAGTAGGTTCGTACCGCGGCTACGCATGTTCTCTCGTTTCGGTAAAATGGGCAATCGCATTCAGTCTCAGCGACACCACGAGGGCCGCCGGTGCCTCCTTCCGACAAGTTCACGGACTACCTGAACCAGTTTTCCACCGACCGCGTCGCGATGCTCGAACAGCTCCGGCACGTCGTCGTCGGGCAGAGCGAAGTGATCGAGCAGGTGCTGGCCGCGATTTTTACCCGCGGGCACTGCCTGCTGGTCGGCGTGCCGGGCCTCGCGAAGACGCTGATGGTCAGCTCCATCGCGCAGATCCTCAGCATCGTGTTCAAGCGCGTGCAGTTCACCCCGGACCTGATGCCCTCGGACATCACGGGCACGACGGTCCTCGAAGAGACCGCGGAGGGGAAGCGCGAGTTCCGGTTCGTGCGCGGCCCGATCTTCGCGAACATCGTGCTGGCCGACGAAATCAACCGCACGCCG
>SXHE01000627.1 GCA_005773755.1 Planctomycetia bacterium | reverse complement strand
CCAGCAGCCACGGAAGCCGACCGCGCCGCTGATCCGCGCGATCGCCAGCCAGTTCGACATGGAACTCCGCGACCAGTAGAACACCTCCGGGCGCGACGCGACGGGCCGCGGGCATCACGCTCGCGGCCCGTCGCGTTTGGTGCCCACCTCCGCCAGGAGACGCAATGAACCGACCCGTCGCACCCGCGCTGCGAGCGCTGCTGACCGGACTGATCGACTACGCGGGCACGTTCGCGCCTGCCACCCTGCCCTGCGGTGCCGCCGCCGCGAACTACACGACCTACCGCGCCGGCCCGCACGCCTGGATGTTGCGCTGGATGGTCCTGAGTGCTGCGGACCTCGACCGCGCGCCGGCCGAACTCGACGGGGCACTCTCCGTACTGACCGACACCGATACCCCGCGCGCCGCGGCACTCGAAACGAAGCGCGTAGTCCGAGCAGCGCGGCCCGTGTACTGCGAAGTGAGTACCGCGGAGCTGGACGACGTGAAACGCGCTGGCTACTTAGCGAAGGTGCGCACCGGCGGCGTGAAGCCGGAAGCGATTCCGTCCATTACTGCCGTGGCCGACTTCATCCGCACGTGCGCCGACCAGCGGCTCGCATTCAAAGCAACCGCGGGACTTCACCACCCGGTCCGCGCTGAGCACGCGCTCACCTACGAACCGGACGCGCCCCGCGCCGTGATGCACGGGTTCCTGAACGTGTTCGTAGCCGCGGCGCTGGCGTGGCACGGCGACCGCAACCTCGAACCGGTGCTGACGGAAACCGACCCGACCGCGTTCCGGTTCGACGACCGCGCCCACTGGCGCGACCGTTCGCTTTCGGCCGAACAGGTGCGCGACGCGCGCACGAACTTTGCGCACGCCTTCGGCTCGTGTTCGTTCGAGGAACCCGTCCGCGACTTGGAAACCCTGGGGCTGCTATGAGCGCACAGATCGACGACACGCACGACAGGAACCGGCGGAGTTGGGTCGAGTCCGCGAACCGCCCCGGCTGCGACTTCCCGATCCAGAACCTACCGCTCGGCGCGTTCGTGCCGCCAAGAGAAACCCGCGCGCGTATCGGCATCGCCATCGGCGATTCGATCCTCGACGGGAGCGCTTGGCTGCCGGACGAAACACTGAACGGGTACTTCGCCCTGCCGGCCACTCAGCGCGCCGACCTGCGCCGGGACTTCGTGAAGGCTCTCGAAGCTGGCGCGCCGGCGCGCGATCTCTTCGCCCAAGCCGATTGCGCAATGCGGCTCCCTGCGGCCGTGGGCGATTACACCGACTTTTACGCTTCGATCCACCACGCCACGAACGTCGGCAAGCTGTTCCGCCCGGACAACCCTCTGCTGCCGAACTACAAACACGTCCCCATCGCCTACCACGGCCGCGCCTCGTCGCTCGTCGTCAGCGGAACCGCCGTCCGTCGTCCGCACGGGCAACTCGGAGAGGGGAAGTTCGGGCCGACGTGCGAACTCGACTACGAGATGGAAGTTGGCCTGTTCGTCGGTCCGGGCAACGCGCTCGGCGACCCGATCCCGGTGCGCGACGCGCGCGCCCACCTCGCCGGCGTGTGTCTGGTGAACGATTGGTCCGCGCGCGACGTTCAGCGGTGGGAGTACCAACCGCTGGGACCGTTCCTCGCGAAGAACTTTGCCACTTCCGTTTCGCCGTGGGTGGTCACGGCCGAGGCGCTCGCGCCGTTCTGGACGAACGCGGCACCGCACGACGTACCCGTCCTGCCATACCTTCAAGAGCCGGGCGCGGGAGCATTGGACATCGCTGTCGAGGTGTGGCTGAAGACCGGAACGATGCCGGCCCCGATCCGACTGAGTCGCGCCGCGTTCCGCGACATGTACTGGACGCCGGGCCAGATGATCGCGCATCACACGTCGAACGGCTGTGCGCTGGTGCCGGGCGACATGATCGCCAGCGGCACGATGTCCGGTCCTGAGAAGGAGAACCGCGGGTGCCTGTTGGAGCTGACCGCCAAAGGCGCGGACCCGGTGCGGCTGCCGACCGGCGAGACGCGCACGTTCCTGGAAGACGGAGACGAGGTGATCCTGACGGGCTACTGCGAGCGCGCGGGCTTCGCGCGCATCGGCTTCGGGCAGTGCCGCGGCACGATCAGCGCGGCGCGCTGATGCCGGCGATTCACTTGGTCAATTTTTCGATGTCGTTCACCATGCCGTCATCGGGGGTGATGAGCTTCTTCATCTCGGCGTCGTTCGGGTTCTTCTTCAACAGGTACACGGAGCCGTCGCACAGGAGCGTGTGGAAGTCGCCGTCGAACAGCCCGCCGAGGCCGGGCAGCGGGAGCTTCGCGTTGAACGGAAGGTCGCCCGGTTGCGACCAGATCACCGGGTTGCCGGCTTCCACCACGAGCGCGGTGTTCGACGTGCCGTCCGGAATTGTGGGGAGCGTGTACGCCGCGCCCTTCTCGTTGAAGAGCGCCCCCCTTCCCCACGAACCGCTGGTAGAACGTCTCGCCTTCCTTCGCCTTCACACGGATCGGTGCGTACACCTTCGGCATCTTGGCGATGAGCTTCTTGTTGTTCGCGCTGTCCCACGGCTCGTCGAGCTTGAACTGCTCGTAGAGTTTCTCTTCGCCCATGTAAGGTAGGAGCGCGACGCGCCAGCTCAACAGCGGTCGACCGTCCTTGTCGGTCAGGTCGTCTGCCCACTTGGACTTGTTCTCGTCGGCGTAGCTGTGGAACGCGATGCCGATGTGTTTGAGGTTCTTGGAGGAGGCCGCAAGGTGCGCCGCGGAAGCCGCGAGCACCTTGTCGTCCTTCGGCGCTGGGGCTGCGGCCAGCGCGCCTACCAACACGGCCGACGCCACGAGTCCACACAGTTTCGCGCCCATCGCCGACCTCCGATGTGGTTCTCGCACCTGCACTCACACTTTGCCTTTGAAGAAGACGGCTCCCAGCGGGGGCAGATTCAGCGGCACGGAGTATTTCTGCCCGTGCATCGGGGCGAACTCGGCGAACACCCCGCCGCCGTTGCCGACGTTGCTCCCGCCGTACACACCCGCGTCGGTGTTCAGCACTTCCGCCCACGCGCCGGGGCCGGGCACGCCCAGCCGGTAGCCGAGTCGCGGGACCGGGGTGAAGTTGAACACGCATAGGATCGCGTCATCGCCCTTCCCTTTCCGTACGAAGCTGATGACGCTGTTCGCGGCGTCAGTGCAATCGATCCAGTCGAAGCCGCCCGGCTGGTTGTCCAGTTCGTGCATGGCCGGCTCGTTCGCGTACAGCTTGTTCAGGTCGCGCACCACGGACTGCACGCCCTTGTGTG
>SXHE01000626.1 GCA_005773755.1 Planctomycetia bacterium | reverse complement strand
GTCCATGCCGACGCCGCGACCGGAGAAGTGCGTGACGCGGTCGGCCGTCGAGAACCCCGGCAGGAACACGAGGTTGAGCAGCTCGCGCTCGCTCATGCGCGCGGCCTGATCGGGCGCGACCAGCTTCGTCGCCACCGCCTTGTCGCGCACGCGGTTCGGGTCGATGCCCGCGCCGTCGTCCGCGATCTCGATGACCACCTTGCCGCTCTCGTGGAAGGCCCGCAGCAGGAGCCGCCCCTCGACCGGCTTGCCCGACGCGACGCGCCCGGCCGGGGCTTCGATCCCGTGATCGACCGCGTTACGGACCATGTGTGTGAGCGGGTCGCGAATCGCCTCGATAATGGTGCGGTCCAGTTCGGTGTCCTGGCCCTCCATGTCGAGCCGGACCTGCCTGCCGCACGCGAGAGCGAGGTCCCGCACCACGCGCGGGAACTTGGTCCACACGTTCCCGATGGGCTGCATCCGGGTCTTCATCACCCCGGCCTGAAGCTCGGTCGTCAACAGGTTCAGCCGCTGGACCGTGCCCAAATACGCGGCGTCCTCGTCGGTCGCGCTGTGCAGCACGATCTGGTTGCGCGCGAGCACCAACTCCCCTACCAGTGTCATCAGCTTGTCGAGCAGTCCGACATCGACGCGGATGCTCGTGTCCGCGACCAGTGGCGCGCGAACCTCGGCCGAATCGGGCGGCGCGGGGATCGGTGGGGGCGCGAGATCGGGAACGACCCTCGGCGCGGGCACCGGCACGTTGCGCGTCGGTTCGAGAACTACGGACGCCGGCTTCACCGGTGCGGGAAGCGGCGCGGCGACGGCCGCGGGCGGCGACGGCGGCACCGGCATCGGCACAGGCACCGACATGATCCGCGACCGCGGCGCGCCGGCGGACTGCGTCAGCCGCTCGAGGGTCTGTATCAGCGCGGAATAGTCGCCGTCGCCCTCGTCGCTGCTCGCTTCCAGTGCGGCCAGCATTTTGCGAACGGCATCGACGACGCTCAGTAGCGCGGTGGCGATCTCCGCGTTGAACGACAGGTCGCCGGCGCGCAGCCGACTCAGGAGGCTTTCCGCAGCGTGGCTCACGCCCAGGAGTTTCGCGAGGCCGAGGAACCCCGCGGTGCCCTTGACCGTGTGGAGCGTGCGAAACACGCGCGCCAACGTCTCGCGCTCGCCCGGTTCCTTTTCCAGGGTCACGAGGTCGAGATCGAGTTGGGCGAGGTTCTCGTTGCTCTCAAGTAAGAACTCGCGGACGATATCGTTCACGGCGTCGGACGGCTCGCGGGAGAGTCGGGGTTACGCTGCCGCCGGAAGTCTGGGACGTGGTGTGCGGCGGGGCAAACGGGCGACACCAACTTCGCACAGATTCGCGCGGCCGAACCGATCGAAAGCGGCAGGTATTCTGGTGTGGCCGCGAGATTCAGCCGCGGCGCGAACGCGCCTGTACTTCCGCGGTTCGCGCGCGATAATGGGGCCGGAGGTCTAGACGTGCGGTACACACTGAGATCGCTGCTCGCGCTGCTCGCCTGCGCGCCGTTCACGAGAGCGGCACCCGTTCCGCCCGACGCGGTGCCGCCCGAAGTGCTACGCGCGGTGAGGGCGAAGATGCCGAAGGGCTGGACCGCGACCGTGCAGGGCGTGACGCTCACGGTCCGGCGCGAGAAGAAGGTGAGTCTGGTGAACGCCATCGGGCGCGCGCCGGACATCGACGGCCGGCCGCCCGTCCCGGACCGCACCGAGCCTTACGAGTTGAAGCTGACGTTCCGCCCGCGCGTGACCGCGGAAGCGTTCGAGCGGATGGAGAAAGAGAACGCGGAGACCGAGAAGAAGCTCGACAAGTTGCGCGACGGGCTGCGCGCGGCCCAGATCGCGCACAAATTCGACGACTGGCTGCCCGGCACACCGGAGCAAAAGAAGCTGGTCGCGGACTACCGCGCCGCGCAGAAGGCGCTGCCCTACCACCGGTTGCCGGACGTGTTCACCGACACCAACAGCATCGACCTCGACGAATCCGTTCACTGGGCGCTCTCGTTCACGGACGCGAACGAAGCGAAGGAGTGCCGGGGCGTGAAGGAGTCCGTCCGCGGCCTGTTCAAACCGCACGCGCGCTAGTGGCAGCACCCGGCCGGCTTCGCCTTCGGCTCGGACGGCGGAACGTCGTTGGCCGGGTTCAGGTCGAAGAAGCCGTTCGGCTTCAGCAGGAACCCGATGTACGCGGTCGGCATCACGGGGTAGTCCTCCGGCCGCGGGATGTGCGTGTGGCCGAAGGTGTACCAGAATACCACGTCCGTATCCGCGATCGCGCGGTCCGCTTCCGTCCACTTGATGAGGCCGTCGCCGCCGGTGCTCTGGTTCGGGTAGTCGCCGGCAGCGTACTTCTCGCCCTCGGCGAACGGCGTCACCCAGACGTGATGGTTCACGAACCCGGCGCGCTTGCGCCACCACGCGTTCGGCGACGCGAACGGGAAGGCGTTGTCGCCGGGGAAGAACTTGTAGCCCACCGGTTCGCCCACGGCGTTCTTCACGGCGGGGTTGACGACCTTCCACGCCCGCCCGGTTTCCAGGTTCAGGTGCGCGCGGGCCTGCTTCTCCGTTTCGAGCGCGGTCGCCTTCGCGCGGAAGGCGTTCTCGAACGGGTTGTCCGGGCCGACCGGGTCCGCGGTCACGTCGAGTTGCTGCACCGTGTTCGCGATGCCGTCCAGGTCGAAGTCGAGGCGCACGTTGAAGAAGTGCTGGTGGTTTGGTGCATACACTTGCGGAGCGATTATCGAGCCGAACGGCGGCTTCTCGCCGGGGTTGACCGCACCGAGCGACAGGATGCCGGTCAGCTTGATCTCGAACCCGATGTTACCGTCCTGATAGAAGTACCAAAAGAAGCCGTACTCGTAGTTCTCGACGGTCGAGACGCTGGAGATGACGAGCCGGCGCGAGCGGCGCACCTCCGGCGCATCGGGGAGCCGCCGGTCGGTGTGCTTCCAGAGGATACCGTAGTCTTCCTCATGGATGCAGATCGCGTTCTCGATGGTCAGCGACTTGCCGCGACTGTCGCACAGGTGGGCGTCGCGGTACTCGATGTGGCCGACGCAGTCACAGCCGAGGCGCAGGCTGTTCGCGCACATGCCCATGCCGTACTCGCCGACGTCGAAGGCGTTCTTGCGCACCTGCGTCGGGTTCGGGTCCGCATACGGCACCACCATTTCCGTGAGCGACGCGCGATAGAGGATGGAGCGGTCGCGGCCCTGGTCGCGGTAGCGGATGTGGTGCAGCGTCAGCCCCTCGCGGGCGTTGAAGCCGATCACCAGCGCCCACTTCTGCCAGCTAATCGCGTTGCCTTCGAGCACGAAGCCGGGGCCATCGGGTTGCGTGATCGCGAGCGGCTTGATGTCCGCGCGCTGATTTGGTACGCGCGCACTTGCGTAGTTGGCCGAACCCGGCGGCAGCGGCACGGGCGCGTACTCCTCGACGCGAATCACCCGCATCGCGTTCAGATCGACCACCGGGCGGATGCCCTCGATGGGCCGCGCGTAGCCGTTGTCGGTAGGGTCGGACCGTACGAAGCACAGCGGGCGTGCGAGCCGCATCCCCTTCTCTTCCGCGTTCCCGTAAAAGCCGGCGCTCCAGATGTCGACCATCACGAGCGCGGTGTCGGTGATGCCGTGGTGCCGCTTGATCGCGTCGGCGAACGCCGCATCGTTCAGCACGGCCCGCTCGCACTCGACCTGCTCATCGATGGTCATGGTCGGCTGAACGCCGGGCACGTGCCGGAACGCGGTCACGGCCTCCGCGCTCAGGTTCAGTTCGGCCTCGAAGCACGAGTTGGTCGCGTTGTCGAACAGCACGGCCGCGGCCTCGCGCGGCAGCGCCTCCCAACCAGTACCGGCGTGAACCTCGACCTTCGACGGCTCTTTCAGCATCACGCTGACGACGCGCATCGTGGGCGCGAGTTTGCCCGCCGCCGCGAGCACGGTGACGGCACGCGAGACTTCCGCAGCGGATAACGGTTCGAGCGGGTGTGGCATGGGATGGAAGGGGTTGGGAGGTGAACCCCGGCCGCAAGGCCGGGGGCAAGTGTCGGCGTGAGCATTTCCTATCGCGATACGAACGTCCCGCAAGGCCCGGCGTGAGTTCCTTGCGGGTTCGTCACCAGTACAGCTTGTCGAGGCTGACGTTCCCGCCGCTGAAGACGATACCGACCGTGTTCGCGCCCGCCAGCGCCTTGAACGCTGCGCCCAGCGTGACCGCGACCCCCACCGCCCCGCTCGGCTCGACGATCAGCTTCATGCGCTCCCAGACGAGGCGCATCGCGGTACGAATCTCGTCATCGGTCACGGTGAAGACGCCTTCCACCAGGTCGCGAATGATCGGCCAAGTGAGCGTGCCGGTGCTGGTGAGCAGGCCGTCGGCGATGGTGTTCGGGGCGGTCTGCGGTTGCCACGCGCACGCGGCCTTCGAGCGGGCCGCGTCGTCCGCGCCGCTCGGTTCCGCGCCGAACACCCGGATGCCCGGCTTCACCCCTTGCGCCGCAATCGTGCAGCCCGCGAGCAACCCGCCACCTCCGACGGGGGTGATGAGTGCGTCGAGGGCGGGCACGTCTTCGAGCAGTTCCAGCGCCGCGGTGCCCTGCCCGGCGATCACGTCGGCGTGGTCGAACGGCGGGATCAGCGTCGCGCCGGTTTTCGCTACGAGCTTGCTCGCGGCCTCCTCGCGCGCCGCGAGGTTCGGTTCGCAGAGCGTAACCCGCCCGCCGTAGCCTTCGACCGCGGCCTTCTTCACTGCGGGCGCGGTCCGGGGCATGACGATGTACGCCGGCACGCCTCGCACCCGCGCCGCCAGCGCCAGCGCCTGCGCGTGGTTGCCGCTGGAGTGCGTGACGACGCCGCGCGCGGCCTCGGCGTCGGTGAGCCGTAGCACGGCGTTGGTCGCCCCGCGATACTTGAACGCCCCGACCTTCTGTAGGTTCTCGCACTTGAAGTACAGCCGCCGCCCCGCGAGCCGGTCGAGCGTGTCGCAGGTCATCACCGGCGTGCGGTGAACGACGCCCTTGATACGGGCGGCGGCGGCACGAACGTCGGCCAGGGTGCAGGCGTACGGGGGCATCAGGGTTTTCCTACTTGAACGAGCAGCGGGATAAACCCGCGGAATGGCACAGCACTTACTTCAGTTTCTCGCGATGATCGACACGCAGCCAGCGCACTGTGCGGCGCAAGGCCCAGATGCCGAACACCGCGAGGCCGAGCGGGAACAGGTAGCAACACGGGATCACCCGGACCCAACGATACACCGGGTCGCCGCTGTTCTGCCAAACCAAGACCAAATGCGGACCGTTCGGCCCGCTCTCAATGCGGTAGGTGATCTCGACCCGCTCGCGGTTGTCGCCGAACGAAAGCTGTTGACGAAAGGTGAGCCGATCCCGACCGAGTACGCCGTTCCCGAACTGGTCGTGTTTCTGGAGCCATGCAGTGGAAACCGGAGCGCCTTCGAGCGCGGGCATCATTCGTTTTGGCACGGCGTAGCAGATCATCACGTTGTGTTCTTGCTTCTTCCGTCCCTTGTCAGTGACGCGAACGGGGTTCGCCGGCGGCACCACCAACCGCTCCGGGGCGCTTCCGTCTTGCCACACCAACCAGAACTCCCACTCCGGGTGGTCCCGTTCAGCGGTGAAGGTGTAGACGACCGGAACGGTCGATCCGCTCGGACCGGACAACGGGAACGGCGCGGCATCCGCTCGCACAGGAGCGGGGAGCGAGAGCAGTACGATTGGGGCCACGAAACGGGCGCAACCGACCATACGGCTTCTCGGTTTGGCAGCGACGCGAAGAATACACGGACCAAAGGAGAACCGATTATACTTCGAGCGGTCACGAGTGAGCCGTTAGCGACGAGCCGGAAGCGGGGGGG
>SXHE01000625.1 GCA_005773755.1 Planctomycetia bacterium | reverse complement strand
TGATCGAGTTGATCCAACTCCTGAAGCTGTACGGCGTCGATGTCACCGCGTTTCTCAGGACCGCGGGGCTAATCAAGTAGCGTGAGGGCTTTCACCACTCCTCTACTGCACCTCAACCGGCCTTATCGAGCCACACGATTCGTGCCTTCGCTGTCGCGATGTTGGAGATGCGACGCGCGAAATAAAAGCGCACGAACCCACCTCCGAGCTACGCGCACCGACCGCGGCGCGGGAAAATGGTTTCGGCATGAAGAGTGACCGACGCGGTCCAGCAACCGAGCACGAGCGCACGCGCGAGCCACGGTGCTAGAGGCAATCCAGCCTCAATGCGACGGGACGAACTCCCGTAAAAACGGCGATCAACTCGCACGTTTCTTTACCGCGCTAATCCACTACTTCGATCGCTCATGGCGGATCGTCATTCCGTCGCGGCGACGTTATTAATCGCACCCTTGCGACCGTAATGAGTACGGGCGGGCCTCAATTGGCGCGCTGGGTCGTCACTCTGACGCAAGGGGACGCTGATGACAACTGGTGTTCTGCCACTCACGCTCGACAAGCGCGGGGTGGCGAAGTTGATGAATCTGTCTCGAAGGACCGTCGAGCGGATGCGGAGGGCTGGGACGTTCCCAACCCCGCTGCCGTTTCGTCGCCCACGGTGGTCTACCGCGGTCGTGCTCCGCTGGTTGCGGGACAACGGCCGCGCGTGTGGTTCGACGAACGAAGTGAGTTCCAATTCGGAGGGTGATGACCGTGGATGAGTTGACAAAGTGGAGCGTCCAAAGCGTGGGCGCGAACGACGCGACCGGGCAACCGGCCGACGACACAGAGGCACAACCCGACGTGCGGCGGGCAGCGAAAGAGTACCGGCGGCTCGGCGTGGCAGTGTGCCGCATCCGCCACGGCGAGAAGCGGCCGACAGATCGTGGGTGGACGACAGGTTCAGCCGGGCCGGATGACTTCGAGCCGGGCGACAACATCGGACTCGTCTGCGGCTGGCCTTCAGACGGCGGCAAGGAGGGTCAGTTCTTGGTCTGCGTCGATCTGGACGTGCGCGATGCGATCGAGAAGGCCGAACAGTTCCTGCCGCCCACCGGCGGAAAGGAGGGGCGGGACGGAAAGCCGCGGTCGCACTGGTGGTATTTTGTGACCGACGTGCCCGACTTGGCGACGAGCAAGGCCGAGCAAGCCGCCACTGCTGCGGTCGCCGCGGGCAAGTCACCCGGCCCGTTCAAGAAGGGTCTCAATCACGCCGAGACGGGCGAGCGGGTAATCGACTTCCAGGGGACGGGTGGACAGGCCGTCGTTCCGCCAAGCATTCACGAGGGAAGTGGTGAACCGCGGCGGTGGGAAACGGGCTGCTCGGCAGAACAGATCGCGACCGTTCCGTTCACCGATCTGTGGGAAGCCGTCTGCCGCCTCGCCGAAGCGTGTGGGGCGAAAGTGCCGCTCGTCGGGCCGCGGGCCGCGACGGGAGAGATCGAAGAACAGCCCACCGACACTGCTGCCGAACCGGACGCACCAACGGGGCAAGTTCAGGGGACTTGCACCCGCGAGTGCGACGTACCGATGGAGGAGCGGGAGCGGCGGTGCGAGCGGTATCTCCAAGAGGTCAAACTGGCCCGATCGGGGCACGGCGGGCACGACACCACGTTCCGCGTCGCGAAGCTCATCTGTAACGACTTCGGCATTACGAACCGTGAGTCGGCGATGCGGCTGCTGACCATCTACAACGAGCGACTCCGAATTGCAGGTGAAGAGGCGTGGAGCGAGCAACAGATCGCCCACAAGATCACGGGCGCACTGGCCGACGCGCTGTCAGGGCAGCCCGACCCGAAGTTCCCGTTCGGCGGCAAGCTGCACAAACGCGCTGACGAAACGCCACAAGCGTGGGACGACCCGGCCCGGCTCGCGAGGGAGTTCCTGCGCGAACACACTGTCCGGTTCGTGAAGCAGAGCGTGTTCTTCTACACGGACGGCGTGTACACGGTCGTCACCGACGAGTGGCTCAGGGCTACCGTGCGCCGGTTCGTCGAGCGGGCAGCGGAGCGTGAGTATCGGCGACTGCGGCTCGATCACCAATCGAAGCTGAACGCACTGCACGCGCAAGCCGAAGCACCGATCTCAAAGGGTGAAACCGAAGATGCGGTGATCGCCCAGCGACGGGCGGCGCGAGCGGACCTGAAACGGCTCGATCAGTCGCGCCAAGCGACCGCGCCGAAGGTGGGGATCGGTCTGGTGCGAAACACGATCGAGGCGATCGCCGTCCGTGCCCAACTGCCCGACCAGACCGAACTGGATTCGTGGGCCGGCGGGCAATCCGGGCCAGCGGTCCTCGCCGTTGCGAATGGGCTGCTCGATCCGGTGGCGCGGACACTCGTTCCCCACTCGCCGGATTGGTTCGCGACGGCGAAGTTGCCGGTCGCTCACGACACCGGCGCACGGACGCCGGAACGGTGGCTCGCGTTCCTCGCCGAGGTGATGGAGGGCGACGCCGAGCGGGTCGCGGTGTTGCAGGAACTGTTCGGCGCGTCGCTCGACCGAGCATACCCGGCAAAGTGGTTCGCCGCACTCGTCGGGGGCGGCGACAACGGCAAGTCGGTCGCACTCGCTGTGCTCCGATTCCTGCTGGGCGGCTCGAACTGTTCCGCCGTGAATCTCGATGAACTGTCAACCAACCGCTTCGCTGCCTTCGCACTGTTCGGCAAGCTCGCGAACATCGTCGGCGACCAGGGCCACTTCGAGTCGGCCGACGAAGGGCGATTGAAGTCGCTGACCGGTGGCGACCTTGTGACGTTCGAGCAGAAGGGGCGGGACTCGTTCGTGGCTGTTAATCGCGCGAAGCTGTTGTTCGCGGCCAACTCGATGCCCACGTTCGCGGACAAGAGCGAGGCGGTGTGGAATCGGCTCGTCGCCGTGCCGTTCGAGTTCATCGTCCCGCCGGGGAAGAAGAACCCGGAACTGCTCACCGCTGCGTACTGGGCCGACGAACTGCCGGGCATCCTGAACTGGGCACTTGACGGGCTGGCGCGGCTCAGGAAGCAGGGTCGGTTCACGCGGTCAGTACGGTGCGAGCGGACGAAGAACCGCACGCGGCTGGATTCCAACCCGGCCCGCCAGTTCCTTCTCGCGCACTGCGAGTTCACCGGTGACGACACCTACGCCCTTCAGATAAAGGAACTGTACGAAGCGTACCGAACGTGGTGCATGGATAACGGCTTCAAGCAACCGCTGACGAAGCCGCGGTTCGGTCGCGAGGCGCGGTCAGCCTTCCCCGGCCTTCAGGAGAGCCATGTGTTCACTCCGAAGGAAGGTTCGTCGTACCGAGCGTGGCTCGGCCTCCGGTTCACGGAGTTTACGGTAGGCGCGTAAACGGCGAGGTCTACCGTAAGTCGATCCGGCCACCACCCTCCTCACGTCCCAGAGGGGGTTGGTGCTTGGCCCGGTTCGGACTTTACATCCTTACAGTAGAGTCGATCAATTCACAGTCTAACAATGGCCGAGTTACCCCCCCTGCCTGGGGAGCAGGTGCAGTCGTGTCAGGCGTAAGCGCGTAAACACGGCCAACGATCGGCCACCGCCCGCGGGTGCTTGCCGAATCACGAAGCGTGTTGGTCGAGGTGTTGCATCCTTGCCGCCGTCAGCGGACGAGTGCGATCAGACCGCGACGCACTCGTTGCATCACTTTAGACACGTCACAGCTTGCCGAGCACCAGATCGACGACCCAACAGCCTCGAACGTGAGAGACTGTCGTATCGCGGCAGTGGCCGAGGATGTCGCCGTTGTCGCACCCGGCGTCTTGAAGCGCGTCCGCCAGAATGGGCATCGCGGAGAACTCACGCGAATCGTACATCTGCCGCGCCATTGCGAGAACCGTGTCTGTGCCCCACACACGATCGAACGCCGCTGGCCGGAACGGGCTGGCGAAGATGTCGCGGAGTAACTCGGCTTGGACCGCAGATTCAGCCCGAACTGCGTCCATGTACACCCTCAATCGCGTCGGGTGAGGGAACGGATCACAGGCGGCCCGCCCTAATGAGGCGGCAGCGTGTGCGCGTGACAGAACTGCCGCTTCTGCACCACTACCGGCGAGGCAGTCGGTGACGGCCGCGTAGGTGAAGTGCATACCCGACCCCGCTCCACAGCAAAATGTGTGGCGGTCCTCGACGGGGGCAAATCCGTCCGCGAGTCGCTCGGCCGCGTCGAGCAGCGCAAGCGGTTGGTCGCCGCCCCACAACGGTGCTGCGCGTCGTGCGCAGGCGACGCCGAACAGCCGCAGCTTCCGATTGCTCGCCTGTCCGCTCAGGTACTCCAACACTCGCCGCGGGTGGCGGCAAGAGAACCAATCCGCCTCGGTCATTGTTCTCCCCCATGATTCAGCACCACGTCGATGGCCCATCGCCCTCAGCACCAGACGCTGAGGGCAATGACCGGGGTTCACCGAACAACTCGCACCGCGTCGGTGAGCACCTTCACCCGCGTGGAGAGGTGCGAGTAGTGCTTGTGGAGCATGGCCGTCGATGAGTGACCGAGCAGTTCCGCCACATGAGCATCAGGTACGCCCGCCGCGAGCGCGTCCGTCGCGAAGGCGTGCCTGTAGCCGTAAGCGATCTTGCTCGGCAGACGTGCTTCGCGGCTCGCCTTCCGCATCGCCATGCCGATGGCGGCTCGCGTCCACGGCTTGCCGATTCGGTTGCGGAACAGCGTCCCGGTCGGACGTTGAGCCGCCAGTTCGCGAAGCAGGGTCACCGCGGCCGGGGGCAGATACAGCACGCGGCGTTTCCCCTTCCGCATCGTCTTGTGCTGACGGACGGTCGCTGTTCCGGCGTCCCAGTCGAGGTCGGTGGCGGTCAGTTGAGCTGCCTCCGCCGGCCGGCAGCCGGTCAGGTGGAGCATTTCGAGGAACTGCCGGAAGTACGGCGGTGACGCGGCAGCCAGCTTCGTGTGCTGCTCCGCGGTCACCATCGAGTCGGCAGCCCGGCTCGCGATGTGCGGCTTCCTCAATCCGACCAGCGGCGTGCGGTCGATGATTCGCGACCGCTCGGCGTGATAGAAGGCCCGTACCACCGTCGCGAGGAACACCGACCGAGTCGAGTCGTTCCACTTCGGCTTCCGACTGTACGACTCGGCGAGCGGGCAGGTGAGCGAGGCCGCGGCCACCGTGCCGTGCTTGTCCGCGAACCCGTTCAGGAACAGTCGGTACACACTCAGCGTGTCAGGCTTCACGCGCTCCGCGGCGTCGGCGAGGAACGCGTCGATGACAGCTTGCACCGTGACCGCCGGGACGGGTGCAGACTGCCACACGGGTGGCGTCGCGACCGAAGCGGGCAGGTGGGTGATCGGAACTGGATCGGGCGGGAACGTCGGGTGAAGCGGCTGCCCCGAACGGAGCAGTTCCCACGCACGCCACGCGGCAGCTTCGTTCTGCTGACCGCGGATTCCCAGGCACACCTGCCGCCCGTTGTGAGTCGCGTACCAGACGTTCTCAGCAGACCGAAACCACGGCTTCGCTCGACGAGGCATCGTCAACCGTCCGCAGATGCCAAGTTGTGGAATCCTGCTGAATCGTGCGGAAACGTGCGGTGCGGTTCTGCGTGCGTGAGGCCGGCTTTCCCGGCAGATCGGCCTCACGCACGCAGAACCATTACGCCCATCCTCGAAAGGGCAAACTCACCGCGAGGTGAGGGCGCAAAGCCACGGGCCTGTAGTTACCCCACCTAACACGACTACAGGTCGCCTGGTTGCCGAAGGGGTCGGGCGGTGAAAACCTGTCCATCCCTGGGGCGCTCGCCGGGTCACACCGGCCGGCGTCCTCCGCGACGCGGAAGCCCGGCTCAACACCGGGTCGCCGACGCACTCCCCGCTATTGTCATCGCTCGCCGGCGGCTCGCGGCTTACGCCGATCACTTTCGTATCTTGAGAGCGTCGCCCGCTCTCCGCGCGAACTCCCATGCCCCGCCAAGTGCGCTGCCCGTGTTTGGGTCACCCCGACTGCAAGCTCTGTTCGGGTGCGAAACTCTACGACTACGAACCCGGCCCGCGCGGGTGGATGCCGTTCACCTGCCCGACCTGCGCCGGCACGCGCGAGGTGACCGTGGCTGGCGCGGCGGAGCGGTGCTTCACCTGTCACGGCGCGGGAATCGTTGATCCGGCGATACCGCCGCGCGACCGCAGCTCGCGCGGCTTCCTCCGTGACGTGTGGCGCATCTTCTTCGGCGGCTGACCCCGCGCCTTCGCATTTCCTGTCGCCTTTCGCCCGGCCCTCTCGCTTCACCTTCAGACGGAAGGACGGGCGGCGATTTCCGGTGTCCGGATCCGGCGCGTGGGTTACAATCACCCTACCCCGCCGAACTTCACGGAACGCCTCATGCCGCTCGACTGGTCCCCGTTGGTCGATTTCCTCCGCCTGCACGAGCGCCCCCTGTTGATGACCCACATCCGCCCGGACGCGGACGGACTCGGCTCACAACTGGCCCTCCACGACGCGCTCACCGCGCTCGGAAAAAAGCCGCGCGTGGTCATCGCCAGCAAGCTGCTGCCGCGGTACGAGTTCCTGGACCCGAAACGCCAGATTGTTGAGGATTTCCGCCCGGCCGCGTTCACCGAGTGCGATTGCGTCGTGGTGCTCGACACGGGCACCTGGAACCAGCTCGGCGACTTCGGCAAGTGGCTGCAAGCGTCGCCGCTGCCGCGGGCGGTGGTCGATCACCACCGGACGCAGGACGACATCGCCTCGCCCGGCTTGCAGATGGTGGACATCACCGCGGAGGCGACCGGGCGGCTGGCGTACGAGATCATCCGCGCGCTGGACGCGCCGCTGAGCGCCGGTGCGGCGCACAACCTGTTCATGGCGATCGCGACCGACACCGGCTGGTTCCGGCACCCGAACGCGACCGCCCCGACCTTCGCCCTGTGCGGCGAGCTGGTCGCGCTCGGAGCGCGGCCCACGGAACTGTACGAGCAACTGTACGAGGCCGCGACGCTGTCGCGGTTCAAGCTCACGGCGGTCGCGCTCCAGCGGCTCGCGGTGGTGCCGGGCGGGAAGATCGCCTACACCGAGATCGCGCTCGCGGACTACCCCGGAACGGGCGCGGTGCCGGGCGACACCGAAGACCTGATCAACTACCCGCGCGGGGTCGAGGGCGTCGAGATCGCTCTGGTGTTCATCGAGCAGCACGACGGCGGCACGAAGGTGAGCTTCCGCTCGCGCGCCGCGGACGTGTCGAAGCTGGCCGAGAAGTTCGGGGGCGGCGGGCACAAGCTCGCCAGCGGCGCGCGGGTGATGGGCAAACTGGCCGACGTCCGCGACCAGGTGCTCGCCGCCGCCAAAGAAGTGCTTGGGTAATTCAGAAGACAGGAACGGCCGCAAAACAGCACAGAGGGCACAAAGGAAGGCAGAAAAGGCAGTTTTGACAGGATAGACAGGATCAAACGGGATGAAGAGTGAAGTCGGCCCCTGCCTTCACATCTCTGTTCATCGTGTTCATCCTGTCAAAACTCTTCTGCCCTTTGGCTTCGGTCCTCGTTGTGTCTCTTCGTGCTCGCTTTGTGCCTTTGTGGTGAAGTCTTCAGTGTTCGGGGAGTAGCGCCGATGTCCATCAACATTCGCGAGCTGCCGCTGCCGGTGAAGGTGGTGGTGTCGGTGTTCCTCATGGCGGTCGGGGCCGGGTACACGTCCGCGATGGTGCAGTTGCACATGAAGGACTCGAAGTCGGGCAAGCCGATGCCGACGGTCGAGGACGTGGTGCGCAAGTACACCGGCAAGAAGCGGTACGACCCGAACGCCCCGCCCCCGGTCAGCAAGTTCGTGCAACTGGTGGGCGCGCCGCGGTCCGCGCCGTGGGGCGCGAACAGCTCGATGGTCGCCGCGTTCTTCGAGAAGGACAACGGCGACTGGGACGAGGCCGCCGCGAACCCCGCCGAGGTGCCGAAGTTGACCGGCGAGCGCGAGGGCGAACGCGCGGTTACGGAAGCGTGGGGCCGCGCCGACGCCGACGCGCGCAAGACCGCTTACGACAAGAACGCGTTCACCGCGAAGGACGCGCCGGCCGCGATCACGCCCAAGTTCAAGAACGCCGACGGCACGTTCAAGGTGAAAGACATCATCGACGCCCGCTGCGCCCGCTGTCACAAGAAGGGCGGGTCGTACTCCAGCGCCCCGCTGCAAACCTACGCCGACATCGAGAAGTACCTGAAGGCCCCCGAACAGCGGAAGCCGAAGGAGGGGAGCGAGTGGGTGGACGCGGAGACGCCCATCAGCATCGAGTCGCTGACCCAATCGACGCACGCGCACCTGCTCAGCTTCGCGGTGCTGTTCTCGCTGACCGGGCTGGCGTTCGCCTGCACCACGTACCCCACCGGGATGCGGTGCGTACTGGGGCCGTGGGTGGTGCTGGCCGTGTTCGCGGACGTGTCGCTGTGGTGGCTGGCGCGGCTGTCGCCGGACTGGGGGCCGTACTTCGCGATGGGCATCATGATGACCGGCGCGCTCGCCGGGGCCGGGCTGTTCGCCCAGATCACCCTCACCCTGTTCGCCATGTACGGGCCGAAGGGGAAGGGCGTGATCGGCCTGCTGTACGTCCTCGGGTTGGTCGTCATCGGCCTCGTGTGGGTCGCGAAGATCGACCCGGCGCTGAAGGACAAGGAGAAGCCGCCGGCCGACGCGACCCCGGCCCCGGTGCAGGTGCACCCGGACCCGAAGAAGCCGAAGGACAAGGACACCACGCCGCCGATCAGCGTCCCGGTCGGCACGGGCACCTCGTTCCCGTTGGAGAACATGCTCGCGCACTGGAAGCAGCGGCTCGGCGCGACGACGGTTCCGGTCGTCGAGCAGCCGCCGACGGAACTCGAACACCTGCTGCGCCCCATCCGCTTCATGGGCATCTACGACGTGCCCTACCCGCTGCTGCCGTGGGGCGGCGGCGAACTGGGCAACATGGCCCGCGCGTTCTTCGACAAGGAACAGAAGTACAAGGACGCGCTGAAAGAGGGAGTGCCGCAAGCGGTGCGTGACAAGATGCACACGGAGCGCGAGGCCGAGCGGCTGGCGCTGATCGCGTGGATCCGGCTCGCGGACGCCGACCGCAAGAAGGCCTACGATGGCGACGCCTTCCCGCTGCCGAAGGAGCTGGCCGGGAAACCGGTCACCCCGGATTACATCAGGGACGGCAAGCTGCTGGTGAAGAAGCTGATCGACGAGCGCTGCGCCCGGTGCCACAGCCCCGGCAGCAAACAGGAAGACTACCCGCTGACGACCTACGACGAGATTCGCAAGTACCTCGTCCCGCCGAAGTAGGCACGTGGGGCTTCCGTTCCTGGGACCGCGGGCGTCCCGCCCGCTGCTGAGCGCGCCGACGTGCTTTGAAGGAAACGCACAACTTCAACGCACGCGAAGCCGCGGGCGG
>SXHE01000624.1 GCA_005773755.1 Planctomycetia bacterium | reverse complement strand
CGCTGATGCGGCCCTTGTTGAAGTCCTCAAGCACCATGCTCTTGAGCAGGTCGTTGATGTCGGTTTCGGGGAACGTCAGGTCGACCCGCGCGTCGCCGTCCACCTCGCCGCTGCGCGAGAAGTACCCGACGCCGCTGTTCAGCAGCACGACGCGGGTGATCGGCAGGCTCACCGCCGGCTTCAGGTCTTGCTTCGCTTCGGCCGCAGCGAACAGGTGGTCCACGCCGACCCCGACGCCGACCGCACCGACGACCGGAATGCCCCACAACAACTGCTTCACGTTCAACATGAGAGGTTCCCCTGCGAGTGAAAGTGCCACCGGCCCCGAAGCGGGGCGACGCGGACAGTATACCGACGAACGAACCGACGTTTTCGCTTGGCGCGTAGACGGGGATTTTTCGGCGAGCGCTGCCGGCTGTCGCCCGGCCCCGCGATTCCCCGCCAAAAGAGCCGATCGGCAGCCGCGCGGGAGAGTAACCCCGCTTCGGTCGCCGTGCAACGGCTGTTGTCGGGCGCGTTCGGGGGCAACGGACGGTGAAATGGGCCGTTACTTGGCGTCGACCTTCGCGGGCGCGGCGGGGACGGGCGCGGCCTTCTGCGCGGCCTTGCGGATCGGTTCGGGGTACACGCCGAAGAACAGCGTGCCGCCGGCCAGCGCGACCGCCGCGAGGAACGTGGGGATCGCGCGCCCGCCCGCGACCGGGCGCAGCGGCGTGCGCAGGAACATCACCCCGACCACGCGCAGGTAGTAGTACGCGCCGATCGCCGCGTTCACAGCCGCGAAGACCGCCATCCACAGGTACAGGTTCCGCATCGCGGTCGTGTCGGTCGGGGCGGTAAACGCGCCCACGAACAGGAGCAGTTTGCCCGCGAACCCGGCCGTGAGGGGCAGACCGATCATGCTGAACAGGAACACCGCCATCGCCGCGGCCGAGACCGGGTGCGTCTGGCTCAGGCCCGCGAGGTCGTCGACGCTCTCGACCGGGCGCTCCGGCGTGCTCAGGTACAAGATCACCGCGAACGCGCCGACGGTCATCATCCCGTAGGCGACGAGGTACACGAGGAGTGCGTCGATCCCGCCGATGCCGGGCGCGTCCTTCGTGTCCGGCAGCGAGCTGGCGATCACGATGCCCATGAGCATGTAGCCGCCGTGGGCCACGCCCGAATATGCGAGCATCCGGCGCACGTTGTCTTGCAGCAGCGCGAGGACGTTGCCGAGCGTCATGGTCAGGATCGCGACGATCCACAGCAGCAGCGGAACGTGGGTGTTGGCGTCGAACGGGATGTGCCGCGCGTCGGGCCCGAGCAGGCCGAAGATGCGGGCCAGCGCGACGAACCCGGCCAGCTTCGGGAAGAACGCGAGCTGCGCCACCACGCCCGCCGGCCCGCCCTCGTACACGTCCGGGGCGTAGAAATGGAACGGCACCGCCGTGATACGGAACCCGACCGCCGCGATCACCAGCACCGCCGCCACGAGCGCCATCGGGTTCAGCGCGTCCGCGTGCGCCTTCGCCAGCGCGTCGGCGATGACGGCGAGGTTCAGGCTCCCGGTCAGGCCGTACAGGTAACTGAACCCGAACAGCATGATCGCGGACGACATGACGCTGAGCAGGAAGTACTTGGCCGCGGCCTCCTGGTTCAGTTTCGTGCGCGCCGGCAGGTACAGCAGGATGTACGTCGGGATCGAGAGCAGTTCGAGCGAGAGAAACAGCGTGACGAGGTCGTTCGCGCGGCCGACCAGCGAGACACCGGCGGCGGACACGAGCAGGCAGGCGTAGTACTCGGCCGCGTTCGTGCGGTCCACTTCCCCCCACGCCACGAACAGCAGCACGAACGCGGTGATGAGCGCGACCCAGCGGACGAACGCCGCGGCGCTGTCCGGGATCAGCGAGGACGCGGTGACGACGGCCGGCATCTCGGTCTTCACGGTGCCCGCGAGCACCGCGGCCAGGATCACGCCGAGCATCGACACGACGAACCACAGCCAGCGGCGGTTGCAGAAGCACCCGAACGTGAACACGACGCACGCGGTGCCGACGAGCGCGATCTCCGGCCCGGCCAGCCGGAACACGCCCTTGAACGTCTGAATCAGCGCGGGGTCGGTCATGGGGGATCAGAGGACAGAGGACAGAGGACAGAGGACAGAGGACAGAGGACAGAGAACAGACAGCTTCCAGCCCATCGACTGCGTCGCTGGGACGCGAGTTACTCCTCTTCCGCGCCGGGGTCGGGCATCGGGTTCTTGCCTTTCTTGCCGCCACCACCGCCACCCTTCTTGCCTCCGCCCTTCTTGTCGCCGCCGCCCTTCGGGTCGGCCGGTCCCTTGCCGGCGGGGTCGGCGTTCGTGGGCGCGGGCGGCTTCGGCTGCACGTCGTACTCGACGTACACGTACGGCACGTTCTGGAGGCGGGCGCGGGCCTTGTCGCCGATGATCGACATCACGCGCACGTCGGCCTTCATCGTGTTAATCAGCGGCTGCGGGAACAGGCCCAGCAGCAGGCACAGGGCCGCGAGCGAGCCGAACGCGAAGAACTCCCGTCGGCTCACGTCGTGGGTTTCGCTCGCCACCGGCGTCGGCTCCTTGAGCGGGTTGAAGAACACCCGCTTCAGGATCGTGAACGTGTACCAGGCGCTCAGGAAGATGCCGAACGCCGCGACGACCGCCAGCCCCAGCCGGCTCGCGCCGGGGTTCCGCGCGTCGAACAGCCCGGCCATCATCATCATCTCGCTGACGAAGTTGTTCAGTCCCGGCAGCCCGACGCTGGCG
Source organism: Planctomycetia bacterium (assembly GCA_005773755.1). Classification (GTDB taxonomy): domain Bacteria; phylum Planctomycetota; class Planctomycetia; order Gemmatales; family Gemmataceae; genus Gemmata. The sequence goes on along the minus strand of SXHE01000624.1, from coordinate 2,466 downwards.
AGACACAGCACGAACACGATGACCGCGTAGTTCGGGAACCGCCCCATCAGACCGCCGAACTTCGTGGCGTCCGTGGTGCGGTAGCGGTCGATCAGGAACCCGAGCGCGGCGAACAGCGCGCCGGTGCTCAGCCCGTGGTTGACCATGTGCAGCACCGACCCGGTCAGCCCCTCGTAGTTGAACGCGAACAGCGCCAGTACCAGGAACCCCAGGTGCGAAACGGAGCTGTACGCGATCACCAGTTTGATGTCGGTGGAGGCGTAGGCACAGAGCGCCGCGTACACGATGCCGAACGCGGCCAGCACCCCGACGACGGGCAGGCCGTACTGGATGGCCGCGTCCGGCACGAGCGGCAGCACCAGGCGCAAGATGCCGAACGTGCCGAGCTTCGCCATGACCGCGGACAGCATGACGGTGATGCCGGTCGGGGCCGCGCCATACGCGCCGGGCAGCCACGTGTGGAACGGCCAGATGGGAACCTTCACCATGAATCCGGCCATGAGCGCGATGAACAGCCAGAACTGTGCGGTCAGGTTCCGCGCGCGAACCTGCTGAGCTTCGACCAGCACCTGCTGAGCGGATTCGAGCCGCTGTTCGGCGGCGCGGACCTGGGCGGCCGTCGATTTCGCGGTGGTGCGCGTGGTTTGCAGGTCGCGTTCCGAGAGCGCGACCACGACGCGCGCGGTGTTCTCCACATCGGCCCACACTTGCACGTTCGCCATCAGGTCCGGGAGCGAGAACGTGATCGGGCCGCGGGCGGCGAGCGCCCAGTCGCTCTGGGGCCGACCGCTGGCGGGCAGCGGGCCGTCGGCCGGCACAACGGCGAGGTTCGTGACCGTACCGAGCTTCGGGTGAACGGGGGTCGGGTTCGCGACCACGACCCCGATCACGCCGAGCAGTGTGAGCAGGCTGCCGGCGAGCGTGTACAGGAAGAACTTGCGGGCCGAGTCACGGCGGGCGGAGCCGGTGCCCCACCGCCCGATCAGGAAGAACGCCGGGATCAGCGTCAGCTCGAAGAAGATGTAGAAGAGGATCACGTCAAACGAGAGGAAGCAGCCGATCAAGCCGGCCTGGAGCAGGAACAGCCAGCCGTAGAACGCGCCGGGCCGCTCCTTCACGGCGTCCCACGAGATCAGGATGACCGGCGGGAGCATGATCGCGGCCAGCGCGACGAGCCACATGTTCAGCCCGTCGACGCCGAGGAACAGTTGCACGTTCGGGCCGGGCAAGCGCGGCTTCTGTTCCGCGGCCGAGAGGCGGAACAGGGTCCAGGAGGTGCGGGCGTCGGCCGCTTCCACGTTGGAACGGCCGCCGGGGTCGCCGGGTACGAATTCCGGCCGGAACCGGTGAACCGCTGCCTCGCCGGGCTTGGTCACTTCTTTGGCGTGCTCGTCGGTCCACGCCATCGCGAGGGTGACGACCGCGGCCGTCAGTCCCAGATGAACCAGCGCGAGGGTGAGCGCGAACCGGCGCGCGAACCGGCCGAACGCCGGCAGCACCGCCGCCGACACCAGCGGCAACAGCACCAGCAGCAACACCAGAACGCGGATGACGGCGTACGTGCTCATGTGCCTGGGGGTCCGCTCGCCGGCGGTCCTGGGTTAACGGGAAATCCTGAAGACCACGAACGTCACGAACACGGCCAGTCCCAGGGCCATCGACAGCGCGTAGAACTGAACGAGGCCGTTCTGGACGGGCCGCGCCCAGCCGCCGATCCAGCGCGGGATCGTGGAAATCAGTCGCGCGAGGCCGTCGAGGAACCCGTCGAACACACGGGCCAGGAACGCGAGCACTTCCGCCGGCTTCACGAACACGGCGTAGTACAATTCGTCGACCCAGAGCTTGTTGCGGGACGCGGCGAAGATCGCGTCCATGCCGGCGGGGGCCTTGTCCGCACCGCCCTTGCGGTACAAGGCGAACGCCAGCCCGATGCCGCCCAGCGCCAGCGCCGTGCTGACGCCGATCAGCGTCCAGTTCAGGTGGTGGGCGACCTCGCGCGCCGGGGTCGCGCCGCGGGCGCTCGCCAGCGACGGCGTGGTGCCGAGGAAGTCGCTGAACCAGTGCGTGAACGGCTGGAGGACGCCGCCGACAGCCAGCGCGCCGGCCGCGAGGATCAGCAGCGGGAGCGTCATCGACGACGGCGACTCGTGGGCGTGGTGCCCGGCCTCGTGCGGGATCGTCTCCGGCCCCCAAAAGGTCAGGAAGTACGCGCGGAACGTGTAGAACGCGGTCAGCAGCGCGGTGAGGCACGCGACGATGAACAGCGCGAAGTACCCCGCCGTGTACGGGCTGCCGCTCTCGCTCGCCTCGGTCAGCGATTCGAGGATCAGGTCTTTGCTCCAGAACCCGGAGAGCAACGGGAATCCGGCCAGCGCAAGAGCGCCACACAGGAACGCGACGTGCGTGACCGGCATCACCTTCCGCAGGCCGCCGAACTGCCGCACGTCGATGACGCCACCCATCGCG
>SXHE01000623.1 GCA_005773755.1 Planctomycetia bacterium | reverse complement strand
GAAGCCCCAGGCCACCGGGACGTTGATGCCCCAGATGCCGACGCCCAGGTAGAAGAGCCAGCACACGGCCAGGGCCAGCACTTGCAGCATGAAGAAACCGGCCAGGAAGCCGATCCACCAGCCGCGCGGGTGCTCGCCCTTGAGGACCACTTCGCCGATCGCGTCGCCGACCGAAACGAGGTCGTGCGGCTTCCCGTCGTACACGCTCTTGACGAGCGGGTGCATTTCGGGTTCGAGCGGCAGGTCCGAGCGTGCGGGAGGTTTTTCCGCGGTCGCCACGTCGAGTCCTCTTTCTTCTGTAGCCGGCCTCACTGAGGCCGGGGCTACGCGAATCGTGTCGCACCGGCCCCAGTGAGGCCGGCTACAGAAATCACTTCATTGCCGGGTTCGGGTTGCGGACGACGGCCATGTGCGTCAACCGCGGGCGGGTGTTCAGTTCCGCGAGCAACCCATAGTTGCTCGGCTCGTTCTTCCAGCGGGAGACGGCCGCGGTCGGGTCGTTGATGTCGCCGAACACGATGGCCCCGGACGGGCACGCCGACTGGCACGCGGTCAGGATCTCGCCGTCCTTGATGAGCACCTCGCCCTTCGCCGGGTCCGGCTCCTTGCGGGTGCCCAGCGCCAGTTCGCGCTCGGCCACGATCTCGGCGTAGCGGATGCGCTGAACGCAGAACGTGCACTTCTCCATCACGCCGCGGCTGCGGACCGACACGTCCGGGTTGCGGCCCAGCTTGATCGTGTCGGTGTTCCAGTCGTTGCCCTGGAACGTGAGGAAGTTGAACCGGCGGACCTTGTACGGGCAGTTGTTGGAGCAGTACCGGGTACCGACGCACCGGTTGTACGTCATGTCGTTGAGGCCGTCGGTGCTGTGAACGGTCGCCCCGACCGGGCACACGATCTCGCACGGGGCATTCTCGCACTGCACGCACATGCGCGGCTGGAAGTACGCCTTGACCGCGTTCGGGTCGGTGAGCGCGAGCACGTCGTTGGCCGGGCCTTCGTAGTACCGGTCGATGTTGATCCAGTACATCTCGCGCCCGCGGGTGACTTCCTTCTTGCCCACGATCGGGATGTTGTTCTCGCTCTGGCACGCGACCACGCACGCGCTACAGCCGGTGCAAGCGCTGAGGTCGAGGGCCATCGCCCAGCGGCGCTGCTGGAACTCCCGCATGCCGGGGGCCAGCCCTTCGGCCGGCGCGTACATGTTCAGCGGGTGCAACCGGGCGTCGTGGGCGTGGTGCTCCTTGTACCCCTTCGGCTGGGGCATGTTGTCGTTGATCGCTTCCGTTTCGCCGGTCGCCATCGGCGGCAACTTGGCGAACATCGGGTTCTTCTTGTAGTCGGCGAGGGTGCCGCGGCGGACCGGCTTGCGGTCCATCATCTTGCCGGAAACCGGGTCCTTCTCGACCATCGACCAGTGGCCCTGCGTGCAAGCGAGGAAGTACAGCTTGCCGGTCTTGGTAACCTTCGCGGTGGCGCTCCACGGCGCGGCGGAGGTGCGCAGCGGGTAAGCGTTGAAGCCGCGGTACGGCTGGCCTTCGGTGTTCGGCTCGTCGGGCGTGGTCGCGGCGTAGGTGCCGGCGCGAGCGCGACCGTGACCCAGATGAACCGTGACCGCGCCGTCGGCGTGACCGGGCAGTACCCACACCGGCGCTTTCACCTTCTTGCCGTTGACGTCCAGTTCGACGACGCTGACCTCGGCGCGGCCGTGTTCGCCGCCGGTCCACTTGAAGTTGGTCTTCGGCAGTTGGAGCTTGGCCGCGGTCGCCGGACTCATGTACGCGGCGTTGTCCCACGAAATCTTCGTGAGCGGCTTGGGCAACTCTTGCAGCCAGCCGTTGTTGGCGAACCGGCCGTCGAACAGCGACGGGCAGGCGCGGAAGTTCACTTCCAGCGCGTCGGGGCCGGGCACCGGGGGCGATGCCGCGGCCCCGCTCGACCACGTCGCGACGAGGGTCGCGGTCGCGGCGGCCGGCGCTGAGCCGGCGATGACGCCCGCACGAACCGAGGTCTGCCAGAACCGCTCGAACGCCCCGGCGGTCGCGCCCTTGTTCTTCGCCTCGTACCACTTCTTCCACGTCTCGCGAACGATCTCCTGCGGGTCGCGCGGCGCGGCGGGAACGCCCGGCTCGGCCGACTTCATCACGGTCGCGAGCAGTTCGATGGCGGACTTGCCGCCGTGGAGCGGCGCGATCAGCGGCTGTTGGATCGAGGCGGTGCCGTCGTAGGCGCGGATGTCGCCCCAGGTTTCGAGGTAGTGGGCCTCGTTGACGAGCCACTGACACAGCACGCCGGTCTCGTCTTGGTGCGAGCCGAGGAAGAGCGAGAACTTGGTGTTGTCGCGGCTGAAGGCGTCAAGCGCGGCGGCGAAGTCCACGTCGGCCGGGGCGGTGTGCGCGGGGTTCGCCCCGCCGAGGATGAGCAGCGCGTCGGCCGTCTTCGCGGCCAACTCACCGGTCAGCGTCTTCAGGTCGATCATCTTGCCGGCGGCGGTCGCCTCGACCGACTCGATGAGCTTCACCGTCTGGCCGAACGAACCGAGCTTGTCGTTGATCGCCATCACAAGGGCGTGCAGCGACGGCGCGAGGTGGTCGCCGGCGACGACGATCACCTTCCCCTTGCGGGCCTCCGCTTTGAGGTCGGCGACCAGCGGACCGTCGGGCATGTTCGGTTGCGCGGCGAACCACGTTTGCGCGCCGGCCGACAGCGCGCCGGCCGCGAGCACGCCGGCCACACCGAGCTTTTGGGCCAGCACCCGCGCGAAAGTCTCGACCTCGCCACTGGTGACCGCGAGCCGGTGGTCGGCGACGGCCCCGGTGTTGGTCGGCATCGTCTCGACCGCGTACAGCCGGTTCACCAGCGTGTCCGCGAGGTCAGCCTTCACGCCTTCCTTGAAGGGCTTCTCGCGGGTGGCCGCTTCGCGGCCGGCGGCGATCTGGGCCGCGTCCTTGCCGTCGTGCCGCAGCTTGCGGCGGTCAGCGAAGTCGCGGCTGTAGCGGACGTGCCCCGGCCCGGTGCCGAGGAAGTCGGCGTCGAGCGAGACCACGACGTCGGCCTTGTTGAAGTCGTACACGACGTTCAGCGGCTTGCCGAACGCGCGGGTGATGCCCTCGCGGGCGTTGGTGCTGCTGATGGCCTCGAACTGCGTCCACCGGGCGTTCGGAACGGCCGCGAGCAGTGCGGTGATTTGGCCGGCGAGGGTCGGCGAGGTGACCGTCTCCGTCAGGATGCGGAGCTTGATGTTCTTGGGCTGGCCGCTCTCTTCGACGAGCGCCTTGCGGAGCGCGGCAACGGCCAACTCGTAGTTGGTCGCGACACCGCGGTTGGTGACGCCGCGGGCGCGGTCCGGGTCGTACAGGTCGAGGACCGAGGCGAGCGCGTGCAGCCCGGCCCCGCCGAGGCTGCCAGGGTGCGTCGGGTTTCCTTCGATCTTGGTCGGACGGCCCTCGTTGCTGCGAACAAGTACGCCCTGCCCATAGCCGGCGAACGGCGCGGCGCTGGCGTAGTAGGTGGGGACGCCGGGCGTGACCTCGTCGGGCTGCGTGGTGTAAGGCAGGATCTTGCGCTGTGAAGCCGGGCGCAAGTTGCACCCGGCCCCGGTCGCGAGCGCAATGGACGCGCTCATCAGCGTAAGGAACCGGCGGCGGCTCGGCTCGTCGGCGAACTCGGACGCGCCCTCGGGGAACTCGTCCTGGCCCGCGCCCAGGAGCGCCGGCGGCGCGACGGGAAAGGTCTCGGAGGTGTCCGTGCTGTCGGGTTTCATCGGTTCCTCGTGCAGTGCGTGTCTGGTGCTGCGTGTTTGGTGTTTTGTTCGACTCCGCCCACAGGTCGTCGGCGGGTGTCAAACACGAAACACCAAATACCAAACACTACCTGTGGCACATCGAGCAGTTGGTCAGCGTGACCGCGTCGCGGACGCGGTGCTTCTCCTTCAGCTCCAGGCCCAGTTCCAGTTGCGTGTAAGGCTTGCCGGTCTTGGGGTTCGTGCCGTGCTGGGCCGCGTCCCACTTCATGTCGAAAATCTTGTCCTGCGGGCGCAGGTGCTTCTCCGGCGTGCGGTGGCACGCGATGCACCATTCCATCAGGAGCGTGCTGCTCTGCATCGTCAGGTTCTGCTGGTCCAGTTGGCCGTGACACGTCACGCAGCCCACGCCCTTCGCGACGTGGATCGAGTGATTGAAGTAGGCGTAGTGCGGCAGGTTGTGAACGCGGTTCCACTCGATGGGTTTGTCGTGCTTGTAGCTCTCGCGGACCGGGGCCAGCATGTCCGCGCCTTGCCAGATTTGCTGGTGGCAGTTCATGCAGGTCTTGGTCGGCGGGATATTGGCGAACCCGGACTTCTCGACGGTCGTGTGGCAGTAGGCGCAGTGGATACCGAGTTGGCCGACGTGGTGCGCGTGGCTGAACGCGACCGGTTGCGACGGCGTCTCGCCGACGCCGGTGGCGTAGCTGGAGCGGTAGAACGCGGCCCCGGTGACGCCCGTGGTCGCCGCCAGCAGCGGCAGGCCCAAGACGAGCATCTTGGCGATCGGGTTCAGCGCCTTCGGGAAGATTTGCGGCATTACAGACCCGCCTTCTTGCGTTCGAGCTTCCACACCGCGACGAAACACCACACCGGCGACACCCGGCACCCGACCGCTACCACGGGTACACGGGCAACGAGTCCCACTGCAAGTAGCGCAGGAACTGGTTGAGCGTGAGGGTGATGCTCAGGCTGGTGGCGCAGAGGATGGTGCCGACCATCGCGTAGTTCTCCCCGCGGAGGCCGCCCTTCACGCCGCGGAGCACCGAGAACAGGCCGAGGACGAAGCCGACCGTGGCGAGGATCGAGGTGAACGGGGTCCACCAGAACACGCACATGCTGAAGAAGCCGAGGCCGACCGAGGCCCCCGCGAGGCCGCGCGCGACGTGCGAGTCGTTGATCGACGGCTTGCCCGCGACGGCCGGCGGAGAGGTAGGGGCGGGATGATCCACAGAGAGCGCCTCCATCCGGGAGAACGTCCGATCGGGGTGCGGTGGGGCGGAATGAGTGCCCCGCGAGTCGCACAGGCTCGGCAGAACGCGGTGGCCGAAACCACCGGAGCACCGGCTACGGTTTTGTGATTACGGGCAACGTGGGGAAGTGTCTACCCGACTTTGCCGCAATTGTCACAAAGTCGAGATGGTAGCCCGATTCGGAGCGAAGACAACTGGGAAATGCTGAAAAAACCGCGCCCGATCACGCAGTGTCATTCCGGCGAACGTCTCTTCGTGAACAACGTGGGGAAGTGCGCTGCGGGAGGCGCTATGCGGCCTGCGCCTTCGGCGCTCGACGCGGCAGACACAGGCCTTCGTGCTCGTCGAGCAGCCGGAGCATGTGGGCGTAGCGGCTACGGATGCGGTGTTGCTCAACCGCGGCCCACGCGTGCAGCACACCGGGAACGTACAGCAGCAGCGTGAGGCCGGTGTTCTTGATCGCGTGGGAGGCCGGCGCGGTCAACAGGACCGCCAGCGGCGGGCACAGAACGGCGAGTACGGTCAGCATAAAACAACTCCGGCTCGCGATTCCGTCCGCATGACATTAATTCCGCCCGACGATAGCCACCTTACAGGACGAGCGGTTAAAGCCCGCTTAACCCACTCTGAGTAACGTCTGAGAACTTCGCCCGTCTCGCGATCTGTTACCATTGGCGGAACGGAGTCGGTCGCACCGGTTGTGCCGGTTGCGCCCGCTCGCGCGGTCCGTGCCCCGCCGTGAGCCGGGGAGCGGCACGTGCGGCGCATCGGATTCAAGCCCCGGCACAATCCGTTGTGGCGCGAAAAGATCGCGACCGATGAGCCGGTTCTCATCGCCGCGGCGCGATACCGTGTGCCGACAGTGATGGTTGAATCCGTGGGGCGGGTCACGGCGCGGGCGCGCGCCGCGTTTGTAGCCAGTGGGAACGATGCGTCGCCAGCGCCCGCGGGACGCGGTTCGGTCGCGCATTTTTCGGATGGGCGAAAGCAATGAGCAAGCAGCGATACGGCAAGCGGTTCGTTCCCCGCGTCGAGGGACTTGAGGACCGGGTGGTGCCGGCGGGGAACGTGTTCGTGTCCGTGTTCGACGGCGTGCTGTATGTCGGCGGCGACGACGCCGCGAACCAGGTGAAGATCACCGGCGACCCGGACGACGGCGAGCGCGTCACCGTCAGCGCGCTCGACGCGACCACCACCTTCAACGGGCAGCGCGGCCCGCTCGTACTCGACGGCATCGAGCTGGACATCTACGTCCGAATGCACGGCGGCAACGACCGGCTCGTGATCGAGAACGTCAGCCCGCGCCGCACGCTGAACGTCGGGACCGGCGACGGCAACGACTCGCTCACCATCACCGGCGCGACCCCGCGCCGGGAAACGATCCTCACCACCGGCGACGGCAACGACGACGTCTTCATCGGCGACTCGACGTTCCGACGCTACGTGTCGCTCGACACCGGCGCGGGCGACGACATCGTGATCGCCAGGCGCGTGTCCGCTATGGATTTCGGCGTCCTGAACCCGTCCGGCAGCGACTTCTTCGAGAACCGCGGCTCCACGCTCGTGCGCCCGGCGCTCACCAACGTGACCATCGGCGCGCCGCCGCCCGACGAGACCGGGCCGACCCCGACGCTCACCAGTTCCGCCGCCGACCCGACCCGCACAGCACCGCTGCTGTTCAACGTGAACTTCGACGAGGACGTGACCGGGTTCGACATGGCCGACCTGATGCTGGTGAACGCGACCGTGTCCGCGTTCACCCCGACCGACGCGCGCAACTACACGTTCAGCGTGACGCCGACGGCCGACGGCCCGGTGAGCGCGACCGTGAGCGCGGGCGGCGCGACCGACGCGGCCGGCAACGCCAACGTCGCGTCCGAAACCGTCACCCGCGCGTTCGACACCACCGGCCCGACCGTCGGCGTGACCCGGCTGACGACCACCGACACCACGCCCGTCATCTCCGGCACCGTGGGCGAAGCGGACGCGACCGTGAGCGTCGTCGTGAACGGCCGGACGTACAGCGCCGCCGTCGGCGGGACCGTCTGGGCCGCGAACGTCACCGACCCACTGGCCGACGGCACCTACGCGGTGACCGTGACCGCGACCGACGCGCTCGGCAACAGCCGCACGTTCACCGACCCCACCGGGCTGACCGTTGACGCGACCGCGCCGTCGGCCGTGTTCAGCGTCACCCCGGACCCGATCACCAACCAGACCACGGTCCTCGTTCGGATCGAGTTCAACGAGGATGTGAACAACTTCACCGCGGCCGACATCACCGCGGCGAACGGCTCGAAGGGCACGTTCACTGCGGTCAGCGCGCGGGCCTATACGATCCAGATCTCGTCCAACCGCGACGGGACCGTTGTGGTCAGCATCCCTGCCGGCGCGGGCACAGACGCCGCGGGCAACGGCACCCAGGACGGGAGTTTCAACCTGAACTTCGACACCGGGGCACCGACGCTCGACCTCGCCACCGCGTTCGACAGCGGACCGGACGGCGACCTGCGCACGGACCTCGCCACGGTCAACCTGACCGGCGTCGCGCGGGCCGGGGCCACGGTCCGGCTGTACGCGCCGACCGTGCCCGGCACCCCCGGCAGCGGCACGCTCCTCGACACCGTGGTCGCCGACGGGAGCGGGGTGTTCACCTTCATGAACGTGGCCCTCGCGGTCGGGCCGAACAGCTTCGTCGCGCGGGCCACGGACACCGGCAGCGTCGTGAGCAACACCTTCTCGCAGACGTTCACCCGCAACACCGCGCCCACCGTGATCGGGCCAATCCCGAGCCAGACCGCGACCGTGGGCACCAACCTGACGTTCGACCTCGCCAGTTCGGTGTTCGCGGACGCCGAGACCGTGGTGCGGTTCGCGACGACATACCCGAACGGGCAGAGCAGCACCCTCGACATCAACCTGTTCGACGCCACCCCGGACACGACCGCCAACTTCCTGGCCTACGTGAACGCGTCCAGCGCCGCACAGAGCTACGACAACAGCGTGTTCCACCGGAAGCTGAACGACTTCATCCTGCAGGGCGGCGGGTTCAAGTTCGTGGACAGCGGCACCACGACCGCGACCGCGTTCCCGGCGATCACGGAGTTCGCCGCCATCGCTGATGAGTTCGCGAACATCTCCAACACGCGCGGCACGATCGCGATGGCGAAGCCCGGCGCGCCGAACACCGCGACCAGCGAGTTCTTCTTCAATCTGGACGACAACAGCGTGGCCCTGGACAACGCGGCCAACGCCGGCGGGTTCGCGGTGTTCGGACAGGTGATGAACGGCGGGCTGGCGGTGATCGACGCGATCGGAGCGCTGGACGAGTACAACGGCAGCGGCTTGCCGGGCGCGCCGCCGTTCCCGGTGTCGGCCACCGCGGACACCGAGAGCTTCCCGGCGAACATCACGTCGACCGATGTCGCGCTCGTTACGACCGCCCGCGAGCTGACCGCGGCGCAGCGGATCAGCTTCACGGTGGACGACCCCAACTCCGCGGTCGCCACCGCGAGCGTCACCAACGGCGTATTGACCATCGTGCCGGTCGCCACGGGTGGGCCGATCACGTTCACGATCCGCGCGACCGACCTCGACGGCTCGTTCACCGAGACGACCGTGATGGTGACGGTGAGTTGATCGGGCGTCGGTCGCGAAGCCGCAAGCGGCTAAACCTCGGCCGCGTGCGGTTCCACCTGCGGCAACTCGCGCGGGCCGCGGGTGTTGTCCAGAACGTACTTTTGGAACTGATACACCCGCTCCTCGCGAGTGCCGATCACGCCCGCGTGCGGGCTGGTCTCCATCCCGCGCTGCACACCGCCGTAGATCGACCCGTCCTCCGCGAACACCTTCTTGGCGATCAGCGTCGCGATGGTCTTCAGCGTGCGGTACAGCCCCCACGCCAGGGGGTTCTTCCGGTGGCCGCGCAGCGTGAAGAAGATGCACCGGTAGCGGCACGACCTCGGCCCGGTCGGGAACACGCACTGCAACATGCGGAACGAGTCGAGCGAACTGCCGGTCGCGTGCGGGTGGAGCACGCGGTGCCAGTACTCGTTCGTCACCGGCTCGCCCATCCGCCGCACCATCCACGCCTGCATCCGCCCCGCGTAGTCGTTCGGCGGGACCGTCTTGAACGAGGTCATGCGGTCCGTGAGTTCGTGCCAGGCGTTGTCCTCCGGCGGGAAGTCCTTGAACGTGTGCGGGTGAACCTCGGGAATGTGGTACGACTCCAGCGAGTTCTCCAGTACGACCTTCCAGTTGCAGGGGAACTCCTTCTCCCAAGTCGCGGAGTGCCGGTACGCGCCGCCGTAGCTCTGCCACTGGTCCCAGACGGGCGCGAGCCACTCGCGCAGGCTCGGACCGATCTCGTTGAAGTTGATGAACACGAGGTCGCCGCAGGTGTCCACACGAAACGGCTTCAGGCACGAGTTGTCGCGATCCCAAGGGCGGAACACCTTCGCATCGGGAATCTTCCCGGTGCCGCCGTCCTTGTTGAACTCCCAGCCGTGGTACTGGCAGCGCAGTTTCTCGGTGTTACCGCACAACCGGTCCGTGAGCCGACTGTGGCGGTGCGGGCACACGTTCAGGAACGCCCGCAACTCACCGTCGAAGTTGCGGATGATGATCGGGGTTTCGAGCAGGTCGAAGGTGAGGAAATCGCCGGGCCGGGCGAGCTGCGACTTCACCGCCAGCGGGTGCCACGCGGGGTGGAACAGGTGCCGCAACTCCGCCCGGTAGTGCTCGTCGGACGTGTAGTGGTACGGACGCAGCAGGTGTTTGAGGTGGTGCTGGTTGGTAAACATCTTCGATTGCGGAATGCGAATTTCGGATTGCGGATCAGAAGACACACCGGTCGGAGACCTCCTCATCCCCGCAGACTGTGTATCTTTCTATTCCGTACTCCGAAATCCGCACTCCGCACTCCGCAATTCGCTATTTCCCGCCCAATTTCTCCATCGTCAGTTCCGGTTGCCAGATGCTGAGGAACGTCGGCATCTTGGAGCGGTCGAGGCCGGGCAGGTTGGGGAGCAGGCCCGCGCCCTGGAGCGGGATGTTGGGCGTGACCGCGTAGATCGAGCGGGCGGGGTCGTTGGCCCGACGGTACATCACCACACCCGGCCGCGCGTTCAGCCCGCCGCACCCGGCCTGCGCCGCCAGTTGGATCGCCTCGTCCAGGTCGCCGACGTGATCGACCAGCCCCAGCGCCTTGGCCTGGGTGCCGGTAAAGATGCGGCCGTCGAAGGCGTTGTTGTTCGCGATCCCCGGCCGGCTCCGCTTCACGTCCGCGGTGATCTGCTTGTGGAACTCGTCCGACATGGCCTGGAGGATCGCCTTCTCGCCCTCGGTCAGCGCGCGGGCGGAGGTGCCGATGTCCGCCATGTCGCCGGACTTGATCGTCTGCGGGATCACGTTGAACTGGGCCATCAGGTCGCGCAGGTTGAACAGGTTCAGGAGAACCCCGACGCCACCGGTCGCGGTGGCCGGCCCCGCGACGATCTGGTCCGCGCCGGACGCGAGGTAATACGCCCCGCCCGTGGCGGTATCCATCAGGCAGGCGATCACCGGCAGCTTGGTCCGTTCCTTGAACCGTTCGAGGTCGCGGCGCATCAGAATGCTGGCGTTCACGCCGCCACCGTGACTGTTGACGCGGAGCACGACGGCCTTCACGCACGGGTCGCAGGCGATGGCTTCGAGTTTCTCGCGGAACAGGCCGACCGGGTTCTCGCCGGTCGAGAGCGGGCCGACGAACGGGGTGTTCAACATCAGCCCGTCCACGTCGAGAATCGCGACGCGGGACGGGCCGTTCTGCACCACGACCGGTTTCACGTTGCCGGCGCTGACGCTGACGGGCGGCACGTCGAGCCGGGTCTCGACTTGGCCCCCAACTTGCGTCTTCACAACGAACCGGTCGCTCCCGCAGCCGACCGCGAACGGAACCACCAACAGAGCGAGTACGATGCCGCGCATAGCCCCCACCTTCTTCCGACCCGTGAAGTACCTGGTTAACCGGACTTATCGACACAACTACCCTTGCCGGTTCACCGGTTTTCTGACACAACAGTTGCACTCGCTCCAACCGGCCCCAATGTCCGGCTCCGGGGGCCTTCGTCCGGCTATTGCGCCTTGTAACTAACTCCAAATATGGCATAGCTCTCCACACTGCCCAATTTGCCAAACCGTCACGGACTTCCGATACTAGCCGTTGGTAGTAGCGGAAAGCCGCGACGTTCTTGTTGCGCCGGGAGGTTCCCGGTCGCCTAATAACCCCGGACAGGGAGGTCCAGCCTTCTGAGGCGAGTGATGGAACCGCGCGACCTCTTCGTTTTGACCCCATCGGGAGCCGCCGATCCGTCGCTCGCCATCGCCGCCTGCCGTGCAGGCGCGTGCGGGACGTTGGACCTCGAACATTCCGCGCCGCTTGCGGCTTCGCGAGCGGTGGAACGTTTGGCTCGATTCGCGCCCAACTTCGGCGCTCTCCTCACCATCGATTCCGACCACTTCGGCCTGTTTTCCCAATTCAAGCCGGCGCGAGTGATCCTCGCGGGTGCCGACGCACCCGACCTCGCAGAGCGCGTGCGCGCACTCAGGGCCGCGGGCATCGACGTGCTGCGCGAGGCCGTGAGCGTCGCGGAGGCGAAACTCGCGGTCGAAGCCGGCGCTCGCGGGATCATCTTGAAGGGTCACGAGGCCGGGGGCCGCGTCGGTGCGGACACGTCGTTCGTGCTGCTCCAGAAATGGCGGCAGTTCGCGGACAAGCACAAGATCGCAGTGCCGTTCTGGGTGCGCGGCGGGATCGGCGCGAACACGACTGCCGCGTGTCTGACCGGCGGCGCGCGGGGCGTCGTGCTCGATTCGCAAGTGCTGCTGGCGCGCGAAACGCCGCTCGCCGACAGCGCCCGCAAGCGCGTCGCCGGCATGGACGGTGGCGAAACGCTGGTCCTCGGGACGCGGCTCGGCGAAGGGTATCGCGTCTACGCCCGGCCCGATTGCGCCGGCGCGCAAGAACTGGTGAAGGAAGACGAGCGCCTTCAGAGCGCCGCGCTGTCTGCCGACGCGAAACTGACCGCGTGGCGCAAGGCCGTGCGCGCGGCGGTCGCCGATGATCCCGCGCGCGGCGTGTGGCTCGTCGGCCAGGACGTCGTGAACGCGGCCCCGCTCGCGGCAAAGGGCGTCACCACCGCCGGGATCGTTCAGCACATCGTCACGCGCGCCGCGAAGAACATCGAAGCCGCCCACAAACTGCGACACCTCGGCCCGGACGCACCGCTCGCAAAGTCGCAGGGCACGAAGTACCCGATCCTACAAGGGCCAATGACCCGCGTCAGCGACACGGCAGCGTTCGCGGACGCGGTCGCCTGCGGCGGTGCCCTCCCCTTCCTCGCGCTCGCCCTACTGCGTAAGGCCGAAACCGAAACGCTCCTCGCGGAGACGAAGACCAAACTCGGCAAGAAACCCTGGGGCGTCGGTATCCTGGGCTTCGTGCCCAACGAGATTCGTAGCGAGCAACTCGAAGCGATCCGCACGTACAAGCCGCCGTTCGCGATCATCGCCGGAGGCCGCCCGGATCAGGCGAAGGAGCTCGAAGCACAGGGCATCCCGACGTACCTGCACGTGCCGTCGCCGGGCCTGCTCAAGATGTTCCTCAAGGACGGTGCGAAG